>JBBRIB010000035.1:0-13369 GCA_038221745.1 Verrucomicrobiales bacterium | reverse complement strand
CGGGGGGCAGGAATCTCCCTTCGGGCAGGAGTTTGATTCTCTGGCAGACATCATTTCCTTCGGCATGGCTCCCGCGATGCTGCTCTCCAAGGCGGTGCTTTTTCCGTTAGGCAACATTGGCTGGGCCATCGCCCTGATCTATCTGATCTGTGGTGCGATGCGGCTGGCCCGCTTCAATTGCCTCGCTAACATACCGAAGAAACCAGGAGCTTCCAATGATTTTCGAGGGCTACCCATTCCGATGGCGGCGGGATTTATCGCTTCGCTCACGTTTTTCATCATCGATCTCTATCAGAATGATCACGAACTCGGAGCCTGGAAATATATACTCGCCGGTGCCATGCTTGGAATCTCCCTGCTGATGATGAGTGATGTGCGCTATCCCAGCTTCAAGAAAGTGGGCTGGAGCACTCGCGGGAATCTTGGTGTAATCATCGTTATTGTGCTTTTGTTATTCGTCACCGTGCAGTTCCGCTATGTGATGCCCGTCGTCTTGTTCAGCATCTATCTTTTATACGGCCTGCTTGTGAGGCCATGGATTTCCCAACGGCTGCGCAAGGAAATCGAGGTTGAAATTGAGGATGATGCGGACGATTTTGTTGAAAAAGACAACTAACCGATGGATGAAAAAATAAAGCGCTCTCCCTGGATCATTGGCCTGTTAATTTTACTCCCCATCTGGCTTATCGCCTCCGGGATTGGGGCACTTTGGTATTATTTCCACTTGGAGAAAAAAGAAGCACTCGTCGAGCAACAGCGGTTTTCCCAATCCGTTTCTGTCCCTTTGTTGAGCGATGATCTCCGCAAGATCGTCGAGGTGATCGGCGAGAGAAATGGCTCGTCAGAAATTTCAGCAGTAAATCTATCGCGCACCGCTTCGATGATCGAAGGTTTGTTAGGCCCCTCGAATACCGGCTACGCCATCAAGCGCGCTGCGAGTCCCAGCCAATGGCCATTGTTTCAAGTGAGCATCCTCGGCAAAGACCCAAAAGCTCCCGCCATCTGGGTGCTCACCTCATATGATAGCCCTCCCGGCTCACGCGGGGCCGAGGCCAATGCCACCGGCCTCGCCGCCACCCTTGCCGCCGCGCAGGCCCTCGCGAACGACAAGCCGGCCTGCGCCATCCATTTTCTATTTCTCCCTCACGCCAACGATTCCGATGGGCCATTGCTCGAAACCGCAGGAAAAATTCTGGAATTGTTTAAATCCGCCCCACCCAAGGCCCTGCTCTACGTGGAGGCCATGGGCGCGGGGGAGACGCTCTGGCTCAGCTCACGCGAGACCACCGCCGAGCCCCTCAATTGGATCGCCGGGCTGGGAGAAATCCATGGGGCGGAGGATGTCCGCCTTGCGGAGGACCCGGATTTCACCAGCCTCCTCGCCGAGTCTGGCCTGCCCGCCGTGCGCGTTTCCACCCGCCGCAGCATGGAACCTTCTGAAAACGACAATCGCCTGCCTTTCGCCCCCACCGTGGCCGCTTCCACCGGGCGCCTCATCGAGTTGATCCGCCGCTGCGCCGCCGCTCCTGACAAAAAGTAACGATTAGATTCCCTATTGCAGAATTCCAGAAGCGGTTCAAACTCCCCCATCTCAACTTCTGCCGCACTTCCCTCTCCATCCATGCGATCCACCGACCTCGATCCCGCCTTCATCTCCCACGCCCCCGGCTACTGGCCCGCCGATGCCATGGAACACTGGGGTGACCACCGCTGGCAGCTCCGCAACCGCGTCGATTCCCTCGCCGATCTCGATCTGCGCCTCAACCTCACCGATGAAGAACGCGCTGGAGTGCTGCTGGCCGGCACCAAGCTGGCGATGGCCATCACCCCGCATTTTTTCAATCTCATCGACCGCGATGACCCGGACTGCCCGATCCGCCGCCAAGTGATCCCTCGCATCGAAGAGGCGTGGAATGCCCCGGAGGAAGTGGCCGATCCTTGTGGTGAGGACTCGCACATGCCCGTGCCCGGCCTCGTCCACCGCTATCCAGACCGCGTCCTGTTCCTCGTCACAGACCGCTGCGCCTCCTACTGCCGCTACTGCACCCGGTCCCGCGTCGTCTCCGGCGTGGGCGAGCAACACCTCGAAACCCAGTGGGAAATGGCTTTCAAGTATTTGGAAAAACACACCGAGGTCCGCGATGTCCTCCTCTCCGGTGGCGATCCCTTGATTTTCTCTGATGATAAGTTGGATAAAATCCTCACCCGGCTGCGTGCCATCCCGCACATCCAGTTTATCCGCATCGGCTCGCGCATTCCCATTTTCCTGCCCCAGCGCGTCACGCCCGAGCTTTGCACGATGTTGAAAAAGCACCACCCGCTTTTCATGTCCATTCACACCAATCACCCTCGCGAACTCACCACTGAAGTCCGCGATGCCCTTGGCCGCCTCGCCGATGCCGGCATTCCGTTGGGGAACCAAAGCGTCATGCTCCGTGGCGTGAACGATGACGTGGAAGTCCAGAAAGCCCTCGTCCAGAAACTGCTCATGTGCCGCGTGAAGCCTTACTATCTCTATCAGTGCGATCTCATCCACGGCTCCTCCCACCTCCGCACCGCCGTGGCCGAGGGCGTGGCGATCATCGAAGGGCTGCGTGGCCACACCACCGGCTACGCCATCCCCCAATTCGTCATCGATGGCCCGGGCGGCGGCGGTAAAATCCCCATCAATCCGAATTACGTCGTCGATACCTCTTCAGGCAACATCACCCTCCGAAACTTCGAGGGCGAGATTTTCGAATACCCCGATCCCACCCCCATCCCGGATGTCGAAATCGACCGCCTCCATCAAAAGGCGTTGAGCAGGTGTTCGTAAGTTTTTCGAGGGCGCTCTGGGTGGGTCTTTGAGAAGCATTTAATCCCCAACGCATTTTGCGCGGCGAGTCTGATCATACAGGCACGGTCAGACCTTCGGCTTCGGCAAGTTTCTTCTGATTTGCGTCGAAAGTGAGGAATTCCTTTGCTCCAAGTTCGATGGCTGTCGCAACGTGCAAGATATCCATGGAGCGGTGTCCATGGGCATCGGTATAGAGTTCGCTGAGTCGTTCCGCGGCACGATGCACCAGGGGCCATGGTCCCGGAACGATGACCACTGCTCCGCTGACCAGGTCCGTCTTTAAATCCATCAACATTTTGGTCCCCTCTGGTCTTGGGTAGCCTTTTGCTGGATGATGACGATGCAGACGAATCTGAAATCTTACTGCCTGCCTGAACTCATAAAGGAGCAGGCTCGTAACTTCCAAGGAACCAGACATGGCTGAAAAATAACCCGCCGCGATCGCCGAGTTATCTTGGGATCGATAAATGGCACAAAGAAAAGAGGTATCTGGATAGGCATGCATCAGCCCAAATCCTCAGAGAGTTCATCAGCCCGCATCGCTGCAACTTCTTCGGAGGAAAAAACTCGGCCACCCCACGTCTCGCGCAATCTGGCCATGATATTGGGTTTATTCACTTTATTCCCCAAAGAGGCGTTGGCCGATACAGGAACCAGCGTTGCAATCACCTTGCCACGTTTGCTGATGTTGATGGATTCTCCTTCTTGGACCCACGCTTCGATGCGCGGAAATTCATTGCGGAGCTCTCGGACGGTCGCAG
This sequence comes from Verrucomicrobiales bacterium, assembly GCA_038221745.1. Taxonomy (GTDB): domain Bacteria; phylum Verrucomicrobiota; class Verrucomicrobiia; order Verrucomicrobiales; family Akkermansiaceae; genus Luteolibacter. The sequence goes on along the minus strand of JBBRIB010000035.1, from coordinate 9,772 downwards.
TTCTCATGTGATCCATGATATGTCTCACAATGCCTTTGTCAAGACGGGCGAGCTGGGAATTTCTGAAGTCCCAATCCAGCGGCAATACACATTTGAAAAGGATGGTGCCGCACGAGTCACCGGGACTGGGTTGGGGAAGCCATGCGGCGCTGTAGAATTGGCGTGACAGTGAGTTGGATTAGCGCCAAGTTCCTGGTGAAAAAAGTATAGCCATGAAAAGTACTGCCTACTGGAAAATTACTCTTGTGACGGCGAACTTCATCTGCGGTATGTTCTGGACGGCGGGCGGGGTGCTTCATGCGGCGAGCGATTCGCTTCCCTACCACTTCATTCGATTTGAGGAAAATGAAGGCTATCGGGCGGGCGAGTTCACGGGTTCTGAAGGAGGATTGAAATTGCTCCAAGGCGATGCGCGGATTATTCGTGAGGATGGTGGCGATGCCGGACAGTGTTTGGAAGCGGCGTCTGGAAATCCATATGCTTCGATTCACTTTCGCGGCGAGCGGGTTTCCCTGAACCAGAAGACATATTACGAAGTTTGGGTGAGGCCTTCCGTCACGCCGTTGGCGAAGAGCGAGGAGTTCATGGATCTTGACGGAGCCGTTCTCGGCTTTTTTTCTGAAGGACCGGATGTGCTGGCGACGTTCCATGCCTATCACTCGTTGCCTGAGAATCAGGGGTATTGGGTTTCCACCGGGGTGTCTGCGGCTGTCGGACCTGCCGGGATGACGGAGGAGTGGATCCGAATCGGGGTTTGTCAGAATCTGGCGACTGGAAACTGGGATCTTGAAATCGGTGGTGAGACGGTCTTAAAAGAAATTCACAGTGGCGAATCCCTGCAAAAGGACGGAATCCAACTGTGGCTGCTCGGTCATGAAGAGCGCGCGAACCGCTTTGACGATCTCTTGGTTTCTCCAGTGGAACCGGACTCATTGCGCCTGGGCGAAACGAAACACCTGCCGAAAGGCCGGTCTGACATGAATGGACGAGCGGAACAGCTCGACCGGGCCGGTGAGCGGAAGGTTGGTCGGAAACAGGACAACGAGGACCGCAGGAGAAATGATGCCGAGATTAACGAAAAGGCTGCGAAAATCAAACCCAAAAGGCTTGATTTTCAGATGGATATCGTCGGAGGTGGAACTCAGCATGGTAAATTCGATGGCATCGGTTCCGACCCAAGCCAGACTTTCGTCCTTTACTCGCCGCAATACGACGACGATGGCAATCCGCTGCCTTTAAAGGTGAGAATCCAGTGCGATTCGGAACTCGCCGAAGGGGTGGATCTTTCTAAAATCCTCTGGGTGGTCACGGAAAAGCCTCCAAAAGGAAACGATGAGCCACTGAAGGTCATCGCCCACGGAACATTTAAAACCGGATTCACCCAGATTGCCGAGATTCCCTCGGAATGGGCGAACAAGGGGACGCAAATACAGGTGGGAACGAACTTCAAGCTAACGGAGTCTCCTTAGCACTTTTCATTTCCTCTCAAAAAAACACTAACTCTCGGTCAGCACAAATTCTTTTCTCGCCCATTTGCAGCGGAATGGCGCGCCGGATTCATTGGGTAGCCAGCCATTGGCTTGGCCGAAGTTGATCGCGGCGGTGACCATGTTGTAGCTCACGATCCTCGGTAGCTCTGCAATCAGATTTTGCCCATTTACCGGGGCACTTGCCTCGATCACCAGCTCGTTGGTGCCTTTGCGATTTTGCATGATCCAGCGATACTGCACGTCGCGGTGATTGATCTTTTGGTAACCTTTTTGTGGAGGAGGCATTGGGAGTAAGGCGGGAATGGCACCCGGGGAAATTTTTTCTACCGGAAACCACGGCCCATGAGAAAGTTTATTCGCACTTTCTTGAGATGCCGCAAACCTTGCATCCCGGCCCGGGATCTGCTCAGCTCACTGCAATGGGGAAAATCACGACTCATATTCTGGACACCGCCGCCGGACAACCCGCCGCAGGAGTGAGGATTCGACTCTACCAGGCAGGGACGCTCGTCGCTGAAAGCAGCACAAACCCGGATGGTCGTTGCGATGCCCCGTTGCTCGTGGATCCCCAAGCGGGCGAGTATGAAATTGTCTTCTCCATCGGGGCCTATTTTCGCGGTCGCGGAATCGTTTCGTCCTTCTTGGATGAAGTGCCTGTGCGTTTTTTGGTCGAGGCGGGCTTAAGTTACCACGTTCCGCTGGTTTGCTCGCCCTTCGCCTACTCCACCTACCGAGGCAGTTGAAACGATGCCTACGCCTCTCCAAACCGCGCTCTCCCGCATCGATCAACTCGGGCGCATTTCCGACTCTCCGTCCTTTCTCGTTCGGACTTTCCTTTCCCCGGCCAATCTCACGGCCGCCCGTCTCACCCGCCAGTGGATGGAAGACCTTGGAATGCAAGTTTCCCATGCTCCCGATGGCACCGTGCGCGGGATTCTAGCAGGTTCGGATTCCTCCGCCCCGCCGCTGCTGTTAGGCTCGCATATCGATACCGTCATTGATGCGGGAAAATACGATGGTGCCCTTGGGATCATCGCCGCTCTGGCCGCTTTGGAGGGGATTCTGGCAGAAAAATTCACCCTGCCCTTTCCCGTTCACCTTCTCGCTTTTTCCGATGAGGAAGGCACGCGCTTTCAGACCACCTATCTCGGCAGCCGCAGCATCATCGGCCCGTTGGATCAGGAGACTTTACAGGCGAAGGACTCGCACGGCATCACCCTTGCCGCCGCCATTGCGCAGGAAGGATGGCATGGAGATTCTGTCCCTATCCGTTATTCGCCGGGCGAATGTCGCGGTTACATCGAGCTTCACATCGAGCAAGGCCGCGTGCTCGAAAAGGGCGCGGAGCCGGCTTGTGTGGTCTCAGGCATCGCCGGCCAGTCCCGGCTCAGCATCATTCTCACCGGGCGTGCCGATCACGCAGGCACCACGCCCATGGCCCTACGCCACGATGCGCTGACAGGGGCGGCCGAGTGCATTCTCGCGGCGGAGTCTCTTGCGCGTTCACAGCCACCGCTGGTCATCACCGTCGGCAAAATTCAAATCCATCCGGGTGCTTCAAATTCCATTCCGCAATCTGCCACTTTTACCATCGATCTTCGCCACCCGCTGGATTCCCTGCGTGAGAGCGCCCTCGCAGAACTTCACCGGAGTTTCTTGGAAATTTCTGCTCAGCGCCGCCTCACGCTCGATTGGCTACCCGTCCAGGACAACCCCGCCATCCCGTGTGATCCCGCTCTCACCAAAAAACTGCTCCAGTCCCTCACCTCGATCACGGGTTCCATCACTTTACTCCCAAGCGGCGCTGGCCACGATGGCGTGATTCTGTCAAAGATCTGCCCCATCGCCATGCTCTTCATCCGTTGTCGTGATGGCCTCAGCCACCACCCGGACGAATACGCAAGCCCGGAAGATATCGGATGCGGTATTGAAATTCTCACCCACTTTCTTAAATCCCAGAAATTATGAGCAGCCACGATCTTCTCGTCCACAGTGACTCCCTTTCCCTTGCCATTTCAGAGGGTGTCGTCACGGCCATCGGGCCTAACATCTCAGGCCCGGCCAAGGAGGAAATCCATGTGGGAAATGCCCTCATCCTCCCCGCCTGGATCGATCCGCACGTCCATTTCAATGAACCCGGTCGCACCCATTGGGAAGGACTCGCCACGGGTTCACGGGCACTTGCTGCGGGCGGTGGAATCGCCTTCATTGATATGCCGCTGAATTCCAGCCCGCCCGTCATCACCCGCCAGGCATTTGAAGAAAAGCGCCGTCTCGCAGAAAATTCATCCTGCATCGATTTCGCACTCTGGGGCGGCCTCACCCCGGATTCGCTCGATCACCTCGAAGCCATGGCCGCCGCCGGAGCCATCGGCTTCAAAGCCTTCATGTGCCCCTCCGGGCTCGATGAATTCCAAAACGCCACCCCCTCCACCCTCCGCCGGGGGATGGCAATCGCCGCACGCCTTGGCCTGCCCGTCGCCGTGCACGCCGAGGATCCTGAAGTGATCCTCCGCCACCAAACGGCCCACCCGCCCGCCGCCTCCGATATGCGCTCATGGTTGGATTCCCGCCCCATCGAGGCAGAGCTTTCCGCCATTCAAATCGCCATCGATCTCGCAGGGGAAACCGGCTGCCAGCTCTACATCGTCCATATCACTTGTCCGGAAGGCATCGATCTTGTCACCGCTGCCAAGAAGCGCGGTGTCCGCGTCACCGCAGAAACCTGCCCCCACTATCTTTTGTTGGACGACTCCGCCGCCATCCGCATCGGCCCCGCCGCCAAGTGCGCCCCGCCGCTTCGTTCTCAAGAGACGCTCACCGCCCTCTGGCAGAAGCTCTTGACAGGGGAAATTGATACTCTCGGTTCTGATCACTCACCCTCCTCGCCAGATCTCAAGCAGGGCGAGGACATCTTTGCCATGTGGGGCGGCATCGCCGGCATTCAGCACGCCCTTCCGCTGCTGCTCAGCCACAGCCAGGAAATCATTCCCCAGCTCACCGCAAACGTCGCCCGCCATCTCAGGCTTGCTGGAAAAGGCTCGCTCGTTCCGGGCAACGATGCGGATTTCATCATCGTCACTCCGCAGCCATTCACCGTCACCCGGGAATCGCTGCTCACCCGCCACCCGATTTCTCCTTACATTGGAATGCACTCCACCTGCACCATTGCTGGCACCTACCTTCGTGGTAAAAAAGTCACCTCGGAAACTCGTGGGAAGTTTCTCAAACCCGCCCTGCTCTAATATAAATCAAGCCATGCAACTCTTCGGCCAAACTCGCACCCGCGTCTCCATCAGCCACGCTCTCATCGCCCCTGATGGTCACGTCCCATCCAGCTTCCCCGCTTGGGAAAATGCCACTGGGTTTGTGATGATTTCCCCCGCGATGGGTGCGAATCTATCACAAATCCTCATCACCTTTGATCAGGAAAATGGCAGCGCGACTTTTCCAGCGGACGAGCATGAGCATGCGCTCTATGTGGAGGCGGGAGAATGCGAAATTATACTTCAAGATAAATCCCTTCACCTCGCCACCACTGGCTTCATCTTCATTCCTGCTTACACCCCCTTCACTCTGCGGGGGGATCCACTCACCCGCATCACCCTTTTCCGCAAAATTTTCGAATCCCATCCCGAACTTGAAGTGCCGCCGCTCGTTCACGGTCTCGCTTCGGAAATCAGCGGTGAACCCTTCCTGGGAAATCCCCGCGCATTGCTCAAAACGCTGCTTCCCATCGATCCACGTTACGATCTGGCGATGAACATTTTCACCTACCAGCCCGGTGCCACCTTGCCCTTTGTGGAAACCCACATCATGGAACACGGCCTGCTCATGCTTGCTGGCCAAGGCATCTACCGCCTTGATGAAATCTACTACCCTGTCACCGCTGGCGATGTGATCTGGATGGCACCTTATTGCCCGCAGTGGTTCGTCGCGATGGGAGATGAGCCGGCCAGTTACCTCTATTACAAAGATGTCCACCGCTTGCCCTAACATCATCGTCATCAATGGCACGGCCACCGATGTCTCGGATGTGCCGATGCACCAAAGCATCCTCGATTTCCTCCGCGCCACCGGCCGCACCGGCTCGAAAATCGGCTGCAATGAAGGCGATTGCGGTGCCTGCACCCTGTTGGTGCGGGATGGGGATCAACCGCCCCGAGCCATCAATGGCTGCCTCGCCCTCGTCGCCTCACTCGTCGGCAAGGAGATCATCACTGCGGAAGGCCTCGCCCAAGAAAACCATTTGCACCCGGTGCAGAAGGCGATGGTCGAGTGCAATGGTTCTCAATGCGGTTACTGCACTCCCGGCATCATTTGCGCCATGGCTGAGGCCTACCACGGGGAAAATCCTCCCACCCGGGAGTCCCTTGCAGATCAACTTTGTGGCAATCTCTGCCGCTGCACCGGCTACCGCCCCATCCGCGAGGCAATGTTGAAATCGTTGGATGAAACGTCTGTAAATCTTCCTGCCCCTGCCGTTCTTCCAACAGCACCCGCCACTTCAGGAAATTCCAACGAAATGTGGCATCGTCCCGCCACGCTCACCGAGGCCCTCACCCTCAAATTACAAAACCCTGCCGCCACTTTCATCGCCGGTGCCACCGAGCTTGCCGTCCTCATCAACAAGCGACATACGCGTTTTTCCTCGCTCATCTCGCTCGATGCGATTGTAGAACTCCATGGTATATCTAACAGCCCTGGCCATTGGCACATCGGTGCCACCGCACGGCTCACTGACGTCGAAAAAATCCTCGCCGGTGAATACCCCGCGCTGGATCAAATGCTGCGGCTCTTCGCCTCCCGTCAGATCCGCCATCGCGCCACTCTTGGCGGCAATCTCGTCACCGCCTCACCCATCGGTGATACAGCGCCCGTTCTCCTCGCGCTCGATGCATCCGTCACTCTCACTTCTCTAACATCCGAGCGGACGGTTTCTCTATCAGGGTTTTTCACCGGCTATCGGCAAACCGTGATGCGTGAGGATGAAATGATGACTTCCATTCAGATTCCGCGTGGCCTCCCGGGTCGGTGCGAATTTTTCAAAGTCTCAAAGCGCCGGGAAATGGACATTTCCACTGTTTCCGCTGCCTTTCGGATCGCTACCGATGCGCAAGGACTCATCACCGAGGCCCGCTTGGCTTACGGCGGAGTGGCCGCCACGCCCGCCCGTGCCATCAGGACAGAGGTCGCCCTCATCGGCCAGCCTCTGTGCGCAACGTCTGAAATTCTTTCTTTGTTGGATTCCGAGTTCACCCCCCTCACCGATCTCCGGGGCACGGCGGAATACCGCAGCACACTCATCCGCGAACTCTTCAGAAAATTCAGCATGGCGGAATCTGCGGTGCGCATCCCGGATTTCCAAGACTCCCGCTTTGCCGGCCCACACCAGCAAGAGATGCCGCATGAAAGCGCCATCGGCCACGTCACCGGCAAGGCGCTCTACGTCCACGATACGGCTCTTATTCGCAAGACACTCACCGTTTGGCCCGTGCGCTCCACTCATGCCCATGCCAAGTTGTTGAAAGTAGATATCTCGCAGGCGGGGATGGCCGCAGGAGTCCATGCCATACTAACAGAAAAAGATATACCTGGTATCAACAACACCGGCCCCGCCCGCCATGATGAGCCGCTCTTTGCAATCGATGAGGTGCACTTCCACGGTCAGGTGATCGCTGCGGTGATTGGCGATTCATTGGAAGCCTGCCGCCTCGCTGCCACCCTCATCGCCATCGAATATGCCCCCTTGCCACTCATCTTCGGCATCGAGCAAGCCATCGTTGAAAATTCCTTCCATACCGATCCCCATTTTCTAGTTCGCGGTGAAATAGAGGCAGGTTTATTAGAGAGTCCTCATTTGTTGGAGGGGGAGTTCCATATCGGTGGCCAGGATCATTTCTATCTGGAAACCCAAGCCGCCTGGGCCGAACCGGATGGGGAAGGGGGCATTCATGTGTCCAGCTCCACCCAGCATCCTTCCGAGGTGCAGACGATCGTCGCCGAGGTGCTTGGGTTGCACAAACACCGCGTCGTCGTCGAGGCACCGCGCATGGGGGGCGGCTTCGGCGGGAAAGAGACTCAGGGCAACGCGTGGGCAGCCATCTGCGCCCTCGCCGCCCTAAAAACAGGCCGCAGTGTGGGGATGCAGTTGGATCGTGATCATGACATGGAGAGCACTGGCAAGCGCCACCCGTTTTTCGCCAAATACCGCGTGGGCTATCATCCCGATGGCCGCCTCCACGCGGCTGATATCCAACTCTACTCCGATGGTGGTTGGTCGCTCGATCTATCACTCCCGGTCAACGATCGCGGCCTCTTCCACTTGGATAATGCCTATTATATTCCCCACGTCCGCTTCCGTGGGCAAGTGGCCAAAACCCACGTCACCTCTCACACCGCCTTCCGTGGCTTCGGCGGGCCGCAAGGGATGTTGGTGATTGAGGAAATCCTCGGTCGCATCGCTAGCACCCTTGCTCTACCACCCGAGCAAGTGCGCAGGCTGAATTTCTATCATGGTAGTGGCGAGACAAACACCACTCACTATGGCGAGGAAATCGAGGGCAATCGTCTTGCGCGAATCTGGACCGAGTTGCTGGATCAATCCAGCTATGCCAATCGCAAAGCGGAAATCCAGCTTTGGAACCAAGCACACCCCCACTGCAAACGTGGTCTCGCCATCACTCCGGTGAAGTTTGGCATCAGTTTCACTCTCAAACATTACAATCAAGCCGGCTCCCTCGTCCTCATTTATGCAGATGGCTCGGTGCAAGTGAACCATGGTGGCACCGAAATGGGGCAGGGGCTTCATACCAAGATTCTCGGCATCGCCATGCGCGAACTCGGGCTTCCCGCCTCCAGCATCCGGCTGATGCACACCCGCACCGATAAAGTGCCTAACACCTCCGCCACCGCCGCCAGTTCTGGCTCGGATCTCAATGGCATGGCCGTCGCCGATGCCTGCCAACAGCTCCGCGCCCGCCTCGCCCCGCTCGCGGCTGAACTCCTTCAATGCGCCCTTGATGATGTCTCATTCAGCGATGGTCAGGTCCAAGGATCAGCCGGGCAAGCCATTCCATTCACCTCTCTAACAGCCATTGCCTACACCCGCCGCATCCAGCTTTCTGCTGCCGGATTCTATGCCACTCCGGATCTCCAATGGGATTGGGCCGTCGGCAAGGGCAAGCCCTTCCACTACTTCGCCTTCGGGGCTGCCGTGAGTGAAGTGGAGATCGATGGCTTCACCGGCATGCACCACGTCCGCCGGGTGGACATCCTTCACGATGTCGGGGACTCGCTCAATTCCGCGATCGACCGAGGCCAGATCGAAGGTGGTTTTGTGCAGGGTGTGGGCTGGCTCACCTGTGAGGAACTCAAATGGAGTCTCGAAGGCAAACTGCTCAGTCATAGCGCCAGCACCTACGCCATTCCCGCCTTCAGCGATGCGCCTTTGGATTTCCGCGTTGCCCTACTCAGCGAAGCCAGGCAGCCGAATACCATCCACGGCAGCAAAGCCGTCGGTGAGCCACCTCTGATGCTTGCCATTTCCGTTAGGGAAGCCATCCGTGATGCGGCGCAAGCTTTCACGGGAGATATGGATTTACTTCTACCATCCCCCTGCACCGCAGAAGCGGTGAAGGGTAGGATCGGTTAGGGAATCGGCAACAATCTTCAATCCGATCTCCAATCTCTGATCTCTGATCTCTGATCTCCAATCTCTGGTCTCTGGTCTCTGGTCTCTGGTCTCTGGTCTCTGGCCTCTCGCGCCTCAAACCCCCTTCCTCAAATCCCTCACGCTCCACAATATCCCCGCCGCCGCTTCGCCCTTACCCCGCCATTTTCTCGCGCCATCCTTCCGTTTCGGCCCAAATCGTTCTCGCGATTTCTGGAAAACCTCTTCCACGAACCCTCGGCTCCCAATCACTGCTCCATCCGTGAAATATCTCACCCGGCAACGCAGCATTTTACCCATCGCCACATTTCTACCGCGCTCCAATTGCTCCAATTCTGCCGCCGCCACCTCTCGCTTCATTCCTTTGCGCCTCACTTTCACCTCACGCTCACCTGCCTCGCTTAACACTTCTTCCAATTGCTCCACGCCCTCCTCCAGCAGCAGCATCCGATACTCCTTCGCCACGCCTTCGCCCCAATACTTTGCATCTGCGTTACAGCCTTTGTGCGCCCGCAACGCCCGCACAAGACCTGCCCGCGCCTTTTTCCCATCCCCTCGCGCACCGCCGCCCATCGCTTCCCCGTAGCTGCTCCATCGATAATCCGCCGGA
>JBBRIB010000034.1:0-13583 GCA_038221745.1 Verrucomicrobiales bacterium | reverse complement strand
GTAACCGATCTCCAGAGGCACGCTGATGTGCCAACCGGATTTCGGTAAGATACGGCTGTCCCGGTAATCCCAGGCCTGGGTGAGCTTCAGGTTCAGCAACCCGTATTCCGGGTCCCCAAGGAGACTGACAGGGAGACCATTTTCCTCGACGGACACCACCGCCGCGCCAATTGCCAGATCCATGGTATAATGTTCGGTAATATCCATTTTCCACCCGGATTCGTAGCCGGTCCGATAGGAGGTGTAGCCGTCGTATGCCTTGACGAGGGAATACAGGCGGTGGGTGCGCAGGATTTCCGTTCCCCTCCACCATGGATCGGAAAGCGAAATTTCTCCCAGCACCCCGCGCGCGCTTATCTCCGTTCCCACCGAGAACGCCCTGAGCATCCCGTGGAAATTCCGGTCCGTGTATTTTGTCCGGAAGAACGGTCCTTCGAATGAATCTCCCCCGAGGGCGAAGGTGATCTCCTTCGCTTTCGTTTCCTGAAAATGAAGGGTGGCATCGATGCGTTTGTTCGCCACCCCGTAAGTCTCAAGGCGCACCGATTCAAAGGCACCCGTCTGCAGCAGATCCTTCACCTTCCCGCTCATCGCCGCCTCGTCATACCAATCGCCCTCCAAGGGCTGCATGATCTGCTCGATGCGTTTCGCCTTGGTGCGGACCAAGCCCTCCGAGCGCACTTCGAGCAGTTTCACACGAATCCCCAGCCTGATTACGAATTCCGGGAAATAGGTATCGTATGCCAACCTCCTCGTCATCGTGATCTTGGCATCGGGATAGCCCCGGCTGATGAAGGCCTCGACCATCGCCGCGCGCAGTCCATTGACGTTTTCGGTGGTCGCCCATAGCCCCAAGAAAGGCTGCCAGGTCGTTGCGGAGCGTTTGACACCGCGCCCGTCCTGGCTATCAACGGTCGGTTGGCCGATCTTGAAGCGCGGGCCGCGATCCACGCGCACCGCCATGTCCACCACTCCGGTTTTTTTGTCGATCACCTGTTTCGCCAGTGTAACCTGCGCGTTCCAGTAGCCTTCGGACTTCAGTTGACTCAAAACGAAATCCAGCCCTTTCGGCACGTCCTCCGCCCGGAAAGGCGCCGAGCCCGCCCCGAACGGGGTGTCCGACCCGAAGGGCGTGGTGAATACCTTGGTGAGCTCCTTGGTATCGCCGTCACCGAGGATTTCGACCGTGCCAAGCGAGAGCCTGAGCCCCTCGTTCACGATCAGCGAGATGCGGCGGGCACCCTCGATTTTTGCGGTCACTTCCGCTTTGAAAAAACCGTCATTGCGGAGAATGTTCTGCACAAGGAACGCCGCGTCGTTCGCCCGCCAGCTGTTCGCTGGTTTTGCCCTGACATAATCGAGCCGCCCACCGATGAGGGTCAGGACCTCGCTCTCGCTTTTGCTCCGCATCCCGCGGATTTCGATTTCCGTTTCCTGTCCACAAACGGATTCTGAATCCAGGATGCAGGCGGAAAACAGCGCCAGAGTGATGTAGTTGAAACGTGTCATTTGAATCTCAATCGGTAAATTACCATCACCCGCTGGTCTCCGGTGGAACCCACACCAGCGGAGAGGTACCACTTCTCGCCCAGCTTGAGCTGTGCGGAATTGTAGGTCCCCGAATCATAGGGGTCGCCCTCGGACAGGCTGAAGTCCACCTCATCAAACAATCCGAGAATCGGCCTGAAATGTTTGCCGAACAGGAAACGACCCCGCCGTAGCTCCTCGATCAGCAACTGCAGCGCGCGGGACGACGCCGCTTGGGAATCCTCCAGCCCGGAGGACGTGGTGCCGGTGGCCAGCAGCGTCATGATCTCGTTTTCCGGGAGCGGAGGCTGGGAGGTGAGCAAGAGCTGCGGATCGGACATGCGCCCGTATGCAAACACCTCAACCCGGTAGGGGCGCGGCTCGGCTGTACCGCGCAATTCGACGACCGGATCCAGTCCCGTCGCCGGGGAAAAGGTCAGGGTTCCCTGCTTCACATCGAGCGTGGAGAAAGGCAACCGAGCGACCGCGTCACGCAGCCGTACGGTTCCGTTCGGTTTCGGGTCGGCAAGTTTTCCTTCCACACGCAATGCCACATCCACCTCACCCTTGCCGAGATTCCCCCGGATCAAGATGGGATCGATGGTTTTCACAACAACGTTCGCAGTCCACCCGCCGAAGGCTGCGGGAACAATGGAACGGACTTCCGCCTTCGCGCTGACTCCCGGGAGCTTCGCCGCCTTGGGTTCGAGGAAAGGCTTGCCGATCGGGATGAGTTCCATGTCCTTGTAAAACATGCTGTCTACGATCCCGATTTCCCCGGTGACCAACGCGTCGGTCATCCCTCCGCGAACCCTGAGATCCGCATTCGCACGGACGATCAGGAAATCGTTCCGCACCACCGGCAGGCCGCGAGCCTTCACGCTGATATCCATGTCCCCTGCTTTCCGCGATCCCGTTTCCTTGATCGCCATCGAGCCGTTAAGATCGAGATCACCGCCTTCTACCCGTTTGATTCCGCCCTTGAGCGTAACTTCTTCCAAGTTTGTTTGAAGATCGAGATCCATTCCGTCGAGGCCGGGGATCGCATCGTTCACGAAACCGAGCTTGCCTCCGGTCAGTTTCAGATCGCCGGAAACTTCTGGATTGCCGACGGTCCCCTTGACGACGATTTTCCCTTCGGCAATGCCCTTGAGCTCCTCCGCCCCCGGAATGAGCGCCTCGAAACGGGAAAGGTCCACCCTCGGGAGCTCCAGCGTTCCGCTCAGTGGTGCCACTTTAATGCTCTCGGGATCCTCCGCCCATTTTTTTGGGAGAAACGGCATTTGCGCCTCCAAGGTGGCGGGTGCATAGCCCGGGGCTACCGCCTCTCCGGTGACCTTGGCGATACCGCCGCCCGCATCCATCTTCAACGTCACGTCCGTTTCCGGCAGCTCGGGACGATCCGGCACGCTGATGCCGCGCAGCTCCAGCGATGCATCCACCTCCGGCATCGCAAGGCTGCCGCCCACCTCGATGTCGAGCTTTCCGGTCGCCTTGGCGCCGATCTTGTCCAGCCCTTTCACCCAAGGTTTCAGCTTTGCGAGCGGGAGGGTCGCCGATTTTAAACTCAGGTTCAGCGGCCGGGTGTCATTTTCGAGAAACTCTTTCCAATTCGCGAAATTCTCGGGCATCGGCAGTTTCCCAGCCCCTTTGGCAAGCTCCTCCTCGCCCTCCAGCCAGAGCAGATTTTCCAGTTGCAACTCGTTGTTCGCAAGCTTCGCGTCGAGTTTCACCGTCTGTCCCTCGGTCTCCACCACCAGCCCGGCAACCTCAGCCGCCCCAGGCCAATCGTAAGTGATTCTCTCCGCCTTGGTGGAAATCGGCGGCCTTGCGTCCCCTTCTTGCGGCGCGTTCCATTTCCACATGGCCTCCAGAGCCGTGACCTCACCGCGCATCGTGCCGTCCGCAATATTTCCGCTGGCCTCCCATTTCATGGAAACCACCGAACTCCCCGGCGTCGCCAGCCCCGCCCCCCGCAGCCACGGGACGATCCCCGCACTGTCAAAACCGGTGAGCACTTGCTTTGCCTCATATTCCTGACTCGCGATCCCGTAGGATCCGGAAAACTCCATGCCTGCCGCCTCGAGAGCCTTCACCGTGACCCCATTTGTTCCCTTGTCGTAGCGCGCATCCAGCCGCAGCGATGCCGCATCCGCCACCTTTGCGTTGAGCATTAAATCCCCTTCCACGCCCTCGAAGCCACGCTCGCCAAAATCCACCGCCCACGTCCCGCCGATTTCGCTTTCAGGGAACTCCCTGAATTCCGTCTGCATATCCAGCTTCGCATCCAGCGCCCGCAGCACCTCCCCCACTTTAGCGATCCTCAGATCCCCGCTGATACGTCGCAGGATGAAATCCCCGGTTCCAAGTTTTTCCCGCTCGAAATCCCCGCCGCCCTTCACCGCCATGTCCGAACCGAATGCCTTGCCCGCCAGCCTTGCGGAAAACCCGCCATCGTCCAGCGTCACCCCCGCAGAAAGCTCCGCCACATCCCAGCCATCATATGAAAATCCCTCCACGAAAACCTCTGCCGTCCCTACCGCAGCCTGCCACTTCGGAAAAACCTGTTTCACATCCACTGCCAGCGATGTCAGCCGGCCCTTGATAGGAAACTCCATTCCGAATCCTCCGAGCACCTTGCCGAAATCAATCTCCCCCTCGGTCAGGTTGAGCCGCACATCGCGGATTTCCTTGCCAATTTCCAGCCGCAGCATCGCCCCTTCAAGCCGTATCATCCCCAGTGCTGAGATCTCCCCATTCTCCGGCAACATCACCGCAAGATCCCTGACCCCCAACACAGGCAGGAGATCCAGCATATCCAGCGTGAGTTTTCCCTCTTCCCAGGCCAAGGAAGTGTTTTGCTGCTGCGTGAAACGGCCTTCTGCATCGGTGATCCGCCCCAGCGCCAGTTCAATCACCTCATCCCCGCTTTTGTGGAAGAAATTGCTGTCCCTAAGCTCCACCACCCGCGCCCCGTCCTTTCTCACCGCGACACTCACCTTCTTCAAGTCCAGATCCATGGGTATTACCTTCGCCCGCAGGGCGTTGAGTGTCTTACCTATCGCGGCGAAATCCAGCGGTGGCTCGTCCACCGGCTTTTCCTTCTCCACAAGCCGAAGTTCCACATGGATCCCCTCGCCGGAAATACCCCTCACCTTCCCTTTGATCACCTCCAGAAATCGGTAATCCATTTCCAGCCTTTCCACCACCAGCCGCTCCAGCGCAGCCTCTTCGCTTTTCAGATCGAGGTTATACACCTTGATCCCTCCGAGCATGGTCCCGCCCAACCGCAGGCCACCCTCCAGACCTGCCTTTTCAATGAAATGCGCCGCCACCCTCGGACCCAGCCATCGCATTCCCGGTCCGTTGAGCCATACCAGCAACCCCGCCAGCATCATCAGCCCAACCACCGAAAGTCGCCAAAACCACCCCAGGCAACCTTTGCCCATCTTGCGCGGCTTTTGCTTCTGGTTCTCGTCTTTTGTCTCTAGCACATGTCCAGACTAACACAATTCCCGAACAATGCGAAAACGGAGTTGCCTTCCCACGATATGCGTATCGCTGCAATGAGGTAGGGTTTCACCTCATGGTGATTTTAACATCCATCGCTATTTTGAAAATGAACGGGAGTCGGCTTCTGGGAAAATCGAGACATCTCTGCTTACAATCCGCCGCGTATTGCATTCCATTTACCAGATCCCAAAACTCGCTCAGCAGTCCGAAAAAGGTGGGGTTTCACCCCATGGCGAGCTTCATTCAATACGCATAGCCTGCAGCTACCGCAAAATGAACAATTGAATGATTTTCGGCGGCCCGCCTCTTCGAGTGGATGGCCAGACCAAAAGCAACCCCCTTCAATTCCATGAAGGCCACCAAAGCACTAATCAGAACTTCCACAACAAACCCATCACCATGTTATTCAAAACCAACACACTTAAGGGATACAAGCTGGATAGTCTCGACGGAGAATGGTAATCAATCACATTAAAATGAACACAGCTGGAACAATCTAAACAAAAATATAGATGAACTCAATCACCCATGACTCACTCGCTTCGCTCTCAGTAAACCACTCTGTGCCGTGCCTCTCACTCTATCAGCCCACACACCGCCACCATCCGGGCAACCAGGAAGACCCGATTCGATTCAGAAATCTGGTCAAGCAACTCGATCAATCGTTGCAGAAACGATTCACAACAGCGGAAATTCGCGCCCTGCTGGAGCCTTTCGAGGCGCTTTCCCGCGATCATGAATTTTGGAATCACTCGATGGACGGCATGGCAGTGTTTGGTGCGCCCGGCTTCTTCCAAGTATTTGGGCTGCAACGTACCACCCGCGAACTTGCCGTAGTAGCTGACAGCTTTCACACCAAACCGCTATTAAGTTTTTTACAATCCACAGACCGTTTTCAAGTGCTGGCACTCAACCTCCACGAGATTAAACTGTTTGAGGGCAATCGTGACGCGCTGGATGAAATCGCTCTTGCTCCCGGAATACCGCGCACCCTCACGGAAGCATTGGGCGAGGAACTCACCGAGCCACACCAAACCGTCGCTTCCTATGGAGGAGCCGGCGGCGGAAGCGTGGCCATGCGCCACGGGCACGGCGATAAAAAGGATGAAATGGACAAGGACGCCGATCGGTTCTTCCGCATGGTGGACCGCGCGATTTTCCAATCACACTCGCAACCTTCAGGATTACCATTGATTCTCGCCGCGCTGCCCGATCATCAAGGGCATTTCCGCAAGCATAGTCAGAACACTTTTTTATTAGACGAAGGAATTATCGTTCATCCTGATGCACTTCCAATGACCGAGTTCCGCGAACGCGCATGGCACATTTTTCAACCGCAGTATCAAGCGGGGCTGGCGGAGCTGGCCAATGAATTTGCCGTGGCGAAATCCAAGGGGCTCGGCCAGGATGAAGTGAAGAAGGTGGCAGAGGCGGCGGCGGGCGGGCGAATCGCGATCTTGTTGCTTGAGGCGAATCGGCAGATTTCAGGACGCATCAATGGTGCGACCGGAGAAGTTGAGTTGAGGGACCTGAGCGATCCCGATGTGGATGATCTGTTCGACGATCTCGGCGAGTTGGTAGTCAAATCCGGTGGCCGCGTGGTGGTGATCCCCGCCGACCGGATGCCGACGAAGACGGGAGTGGCGGCGACGTGCCGATTTTAACTAAAACAACAATACCATGAAAATCCAGATTAACACGGACAATCACATCGAAGGTCGCGAAGAGCTGACTGAAGAAGCCCAAGCAGCAGTGGAAAGCACACTCGGCCATCTGGCGGAGCATATCACCCGCGTCGAGGTGCATCTCAGCGATGAGAACAGCGACAAGGGCGGGAGCCACGACAAGCGTTGCATGATGGAAGCACGTCTCGAAGGTCACCAACTCATTGCCGTTTCCGATGAGGCGGAGTCCATTCTCGAAGCGATTGATGGGGCGGCTGAAAAACTCAAGAGATCCCTTGACCACACCCTTGGGCGATTGAATGACCGTTGAATCAATCATGAAGATGAAAATCAATCCCCGCAGATAACAAGAAGAACGCGCGACTCATCATTTCTCAGACCATTGTCTGTATTATAAAGGAACTCGCAATGCGCCGCGATATCGATAAATAATTTCAATCCGATGCAAACATGGTTGCGCAATGCAAAGCAATCCAAGGGGTGGCGAACCATCCAACGGACCCGGGCGCGTTGGGCTGAAGAGGATGGAGATCAACGCGCCGCCGCTTTTGCCTATTACCTGTTGCTGTCACTCCTTCCACTGGTCTTTTTAATGGTGAGCGCAGGCTCACTGTTCGTCGAGCGCGAGGACGCCACGCGCGAGGTGATTCAATGGATCAAACAATATGTGCCGCTGACCGGCGAACAGGAACGCAGCGTGGCGGCGAATATTCACGGCGTGTTGGAAAAGAGCGGTGAAATCAACTTGGCCGCGTTCCCGTTATTGCTTTGGGGTGCGCTGAAGTTTCTGCGGACCATGATTCGGACCACGAACCGCATCTGGCGCTCGCCCATTTACAATTGGTGGCGATTGCCTCTGAAAAGCCTAGGTTTGCTTGGCATCACTCTGAGCGCTGCCTTTCTGGGGATTATCCTTCCAGGCATCGCGCGACTTGCACGCCGCTGGATCGCCGCTTATCTCGAATTCCCCAATTGGGCCTTCAACCTGACTTTCAACCTCATTCCGTGGCTTGTTCTTTTCAGCGGCATCATCATGATTTACCGGCAGGCCCCGAGCCGACCCACGAAATTCTCCGAGGTGTGGGTTGGAGCGCTAGCCGCTACGGCCCTGATCTGGATTAGTGAACGGCTTTTCTTGCTCTACGCGGTTCACTTCGCGCAGTTCAACGTGGTTTACGGCGCACTGGGTGGTCTCATGGCCTTTCTATTATGGGTTTATCTTTCGAGTTGCATCGGTGTTCTGGGAGTCTGCATTTGCGCAGCACGAGCGGATGTCCGGGCAAAAGGCAAAGGCGGCTCGGATCGATCCCAAACCGCCAACCCCGAAGGTGAATTATGAACAAACTCAGACTTCTCTGGAGCAATCTAGGACAAAGTCTGGATGATCCCCAGGAGGGTCAAGCGGCGTATTCGTTAGACGATTTGCAGTGGCACATCGTGCTCGCTGATAGGAGTGGTTACATTCAAGCCATGGACAATGACGCGCTGAAAGCCTGCTGTCCGATTCATTCGATCAAATCCGGGCAAGCGCCAAGGGTAATCTCGGCATCATGCTGCGGATGCTCACCTCGCTTGAAACCATTGCAAGTCTCACGGCAGATCACAGCCGACGGCAGGCGCTCATTGAACACATGGAATGGATTGCCGAAGTGGCCGGGCGCACCCTCGAGTCAACGCAGGACAGGAACCGCTTTGAGTGCCGCTTGGCGCAACTGTTCGAAGTATTCAATACAGGACAGCTCTCATCAAGTCACGAACAATCTATAACTGGATGAACACCACCTTTCCCCGCTCGAAACGACCATAACCGAAAAAATGCGCGTTATTATGGGACTCATGCGTAGCGGGAACGAGAATTCAAAGATATAATTGTCATGTCAGTATGATTGCCGGGGTAGGTTAATACCGATCACCGCAGGACGCGTGAAGCTGACCAATTGAAAACTAAATAACCAAATGAAAAATTATATCAAAACTATCGTCGCCGCACTGGGTCTTCTCATCTTCGGCTTGTCCGCATCCTCATGCTCTGACATGAAATCCGCAAACACCCACGAAATGGGCCCCCCTAACAAGTCGCGAATCATGCCTGATGACCAGATGCCCAGCAAGACCCGCTGAGATGAGAATAAAGCAAGAGGTTACGATCACGGATTGTTCCCTCTTCCTTTCAAATCTCCACAGAGATCATCATTCCCCAAAAAGACGAAGACTCTGGCACGAATCATTGGCCTCAGTTTCGCACTTGGCCTAACCACAACTCTGTCCGCCCAGCGGGCCAATTAGAACATTCTTAACAAGATCTATGAAAAAGGGGGGCTATGTTGACGAGTTTCAATTGGGAGAATTTCCTCGGCGAGGACCGTGAATTGCCTGCCGTGCAATCCCGCAGTGGCGTTCTTGAGATTGAAGCCCTTGATATCCTCCCCACACCTGAGAGTGATTGTGGATGACTGGTGCGTGCTTATATAAGTATTTCCTGCCGGGATCAGGAGCAGTGTTCCATCCTCGGTCCGCATCTCCACGGACGATGCGTCGCCCATGAAAACCCGGCCGTTCGCGGTGCGTAATTCAACTGCGATATCTTTTGGTTCCATGGGTCCGATAGGGTATGATCCCGGTTCTTGAATCATTTTAAGTCTAAGGGATTTGAAGTAATAATCACGGTTGCACCATCACCTCCGTTCGAAGAACATGCTACGCGTTCGTCCCGAAAAACCCCGCACTTCTTTGGAACGATGCCGCATTAGTGAAGCGCGAGCTTCGCACGATGGCTTCGTGGAGACTCGCCCACGACTTGTCTGAAGGACCGGTTGAATTGGGAGAGCGATTGGAATCCAACTTCGAAAGCAATTTCACTGATGCGCAAATTAGGATTCAGCAGCAGATTGCAGGTCTTCTCGATCCGGGTGCGGGCAACGTACTCAACGAAGTTGATCGAGGTCGCTTCCTTGAATTTCTCGCTGAAATAAGTGGCACTCATGTTTACAACCCGGGCGACAGTCGTCAGAGTTAACTCTTCGTCGGAATGATCTTCAATAAAGGTCTGTGCCCGAGCCATCGCGGGAGATGCGTGCTGCGGCCCATTCAAGAAGAGCGCCTGGCTGCACGAGGCAAGGTGCTTGGCAAAGGCGTCAAGGAGGCGGATGAGCGCATCGTATTGCTTCAGGGCGATAACCCGGATGTCAAAATAGGCGTCCCTCAATATCTTCAGATCAACTTCGGTGCCCCATTTTTGCAGGGTGCCGGCAACCCGGTCAAACCCGGCTTTGTCGGGCAGCTGAAGGAATACCTGCCCGGTATGGAGAAATCCGACAAGGTTTTCGCCGACTCTCACCGGCACCGCAGTCTCGAGAAGGCCGCCGAAACACTTCGATGTCCGGGGCGCGAGCTGAGCATCCAGCACGAGCTTGCACTGCGCTGCGTAATTGATGGCACTTGCTTCCTTGACCCCCGACATCATTGCACAAAAAGGGCTTTCCTGTTTTTTCGGGTAGCGAAAGGCAACAAGCATTCCAGGCTCATGAAAACCGAGCGGCAGCCCCGTCCCATCGGTGAAGGCCTGCTCATAATCCCGATACATTTCAGACTGTGTGAGTATCTGCAGCGTTCTTTCATTTGGAGTTCGTTGGGAGTTCATCTGGATCTGCTTGTTTCGTGAAACGCCTGTTTAATCCCGCGCTTCTTTTGATTCGTCCTCAATTTTGCCCGGACACCGAGGTTTTGGTATGGGGTGTATCCCTACCGCTGCCGGAGGGGATGGATGGACTATACCAACCGACGCGGAACTTGTGACTCGCAAGGACCGGCCGAAAAGTTCGCGGCGGATTGCCCATTGGACACAGAACCGACATTTATAAGATAAACAATCTCCAGCGTGGTATCCTACGGAAGCAAGTTGCCAAATTTCGGCCTTCTCGCTCCTGACTTCCTTATTCAGCAAAACCAAGCCTTCCTACTTCTGTAAATTCAACTGCCATGAAAATATACGCCGCGCCTCCGGAGATGTGGGAGCAAATCCACTTGGTGCATGACACGACCTACAGCTATGGCCAGGCGGTTCGATTTCTACCCCATCGGCTGGTGATGCGGCCGCGTGAGGGCCATGAACTGCTGCTCCATTCCCTGAATCTAACCACTTCGCCTCCCTCGGAAATACGTTGGCATAGGGACTTGTTGGACAATGCGATCGCTCATGCCAGATTTGAGGAGGTGTCGAAGATACTGCATATCCGCAGCGAATTTACCGTCAGCGTTCCTCCCAATCCAGAGGATCGGATGGAACCAGTGAACGTGCCGTATCCTCCGCTCGTATCCGGCATCGATCAACTGGCCGCCATGCCGTTTCTGCAATACATCTATCCGCCGGAAATCGCCCAGCTGCGGCATTGGTTTTCCGGCACCGGCCTTGCTCCTGCCCCTGGTCAATCCAGCGCGATTTTCGACAACATGGCGAACGCGATCTTCCAGATGATCCGCTACGGAAGGCGTGAAGAATCCGGAGTTCAATCGCCGGTGGAAACCCTCACCCTGAAAAGCGGGTCCTGCCGCGACATGGCCGTTTTGATGATGGAAACCAGCCGCTCGCTTGGCTATCCGGCGCGTTTTGTAAGCGGCTATCTGGAATGCCGGAACTCTCAGGCCGGACGCGGCTCGACCCATGCCTGGGCGGAAATTTACCTGCCCGAACATGGCTGGACGGGCTACGATCCAACCACAGGCAAACGGGTGGGGCCACGCCACATCGCCGTCGGGGTGAGCCACCACCCCCGTGGGGTCATGCCGGTGAGCGGAGGTTACAGCGGTGGGACGGGAGTCAGCGCCTCGCTGAAGGTAAGCATCGCCACCCGCCGGCTCCCGCCCGCCCGCCCGCCGGTGGGCGAGGAGCGCTGAAGTATGTCGATGCGAGATGGCTCCCAGGAATTTCTCGCAACCAGCTTGTAAGGTGCGGATATCCGTATTTTATAAAAGTTAATGGCCGATGCGCTCATTTTGCAACGCGGGCATTGCAGAATACGGCGGATTTTGCACGTCGATGACGCTGGATCCCCGTCACTGCGTCCGGCACGTTCCTAGCTTGGAAGAAGCTTACAATGAAAAAGAAAGACCTCTCCAGTAAAACCATCGCAATCCTCGTAACCGACGGATTTGAACAGATCGAGCTGACAAAACCGCTGGAAGCGATCCGGGCGACTGGTGCCACGGCGCACATCATCTCGTTGAAAAGCCACCCGATCCAAGGCTTCCATCATGCTGAAAAAGCTGATCAGTTCAAGGTGGACCACACGGTGGACCTGGCGAAGGCGGAGGACTACGATGGCTTGCTCCTTCCGGGCGGAGTTCACAATCCTGACGCGCTGCGCGTGAACGAAAAGGCGGTGGCTTTCGTGCGCTCTTTTTTCGCACAGCAAAAGCCGGTAGCGGCCATCTGCCACGGCCCATGGATGTTGGTGGAGGCCGGTGTCCTTGACGGGCGGACGGTGACTTCATGGCCGAGCCTCAGAACGGACATTGCTAATGCCGGCGGGACTTGGGTGGACGAAGAGGTGCATTGCGATCACGGTCTTGTCACCAGCCGCAAGCCGGATGATCTGGATGCTTTCTGTCAGAAAATGATCGAGGAATTCGCAGAGAGTGAACACCATCTCCAAACCACCTGACAAATCGATAACTCCTGAAAAAAGTCATGAATTCTATCAATCAGAATCAGGAAGAGGAAAACCACGCTGACTTGCACGGTGAGGCCGCGATTGCGAAAATCCGTGAACTCGTGGCACAAGCGGGCACCTGTTTCTTCTGCTCGAATATCGCGATGGGCGGCTCCAGCGGAACCCGCCCGATGAGCGTCCGGAAGGTCGATGAGGCTGGCCATTTGTGGTTTCTCAGCGCCAATGACAGCCACAAAAACCGCGAACTGGTGATCGACCCGGCGGTAAAACTCTATTTTCAAGGCTCGGCCCATTCGGACTTTCTGCACCTGGAAGGCGAGGCAGTGATTTCCAGCGACCCGGAAAAAATCCGGGAATTATGGGAGCCGCTCTTGAAGACGTGGTTTACGGAAGGGATTGACGATCCGCGCATTTCCGTGATTCAGGTGATACCATCGGAGGGTTATTATTGGGACACCAAGCATGGTATCATGGTGGCGGGTATCAAAATGGTGATTGGAGCGACGATCGGCAAAACGATGGACGATTCAATTGAAGGCGCCCTCCAGGTTTGAAAGCCGCCTGACTTTTTAAAGCTCCGCAATTTTTCCCACCGGATCTTGTAAAAGACCAGTGGGGTTCCGCCGCATAAAAGGGCGTTGATAAACACATCTTCGGGCGGCCGTCGCTCAGCATCCAAGGGACACCGAGAATTCGGAGCGACGGCGGCTCAAGTCGCTTTGCTCGCTTGAGAAAAAGAAGAGAGCTGAGGATGGGTAGGAGAGGTAGAAATCGCGGGCCTTGCGATTTGCCTGATTCTCCACCACTTCAGCTCTCTTCGACCAAATTCGAAATGGATCTTCAGGTTGACCTCAATGATTGCGGCGGCGCATGCAAAGTCCACCCAGCCCTAATGCCCCCAACAACGAGATGGACGGCTCTGGGATGAGATTGATGGATGGATCACGAAACTCAAACATGAAAAGAGAGTTCCCCGTTCCAGCCTTCCCAACCTCGATCGTCGTCGAGCTGTCTGAGAGGAAGTTGAATATCACTGCGTTGTTTGGATTGCTGATTAAGGTAGGGACGTCGGTTGGCCGACGCCCCCCTCGCAGATCCCGGCGTGCGGAATTACCGCACCGGGCTCCTCAGGAATGCGCGCAGGTGGAACTTCGATCATGATTGAAATCTTGTTGTTGGACCATTTCAT
>JBBRIB010000033.1:0-13600 GCA_038221745.1 Verrucomicrobiales bacterium | reverse complement strand
TGCGCCAAGTCTTACCTTGTAGGTGAGTCCCGCAGTAGAGGGAGTTTGCAAAGCCGCTATGCGATCACCCGGGACATCGTTTACACCCCTGCGGCTTGGCCTGCTCCGGTATTGGGCGATCTCTATCAGCCCGTTGGAGTGAAATCCGCGCCTGCCGTTCTACTGGTCCATGGGGGTGGGTGGACGGGGAGCGACGGGCGTTGGCAAATGGCGCCGATCGCAAAGAGGTTGGCCAAACGCGGTTATGCGGTTTTCAATGTGACTTATCGCCTGGCTCCACGCTGGATCTATCCAGCACCGGTGGATGATCTGAAACAAGCGGTGGAATGGATGCGAAGCCATGCGCAGGAGAATGGTATCGACCCCCGGCGGATCGCTGCTTTCGGTTACTCGGCAGGTGGCTATTTGGCTGCAATGACGGGGTTTGATGAGACCCTCAAAATCCGAGCGATCGTGGCAGGTGGCGCGCCGAGCGATCTTTCGCTCTATCCCGGCGGCGATTTGGTGCCACAGTTTCTCGGTGGCACGCGGGACAAAATTCCGCAGCGTTTCCGGGAGGCTTCACCGGTGAATCACATCACCCCTGACAGCCCGCCGGTGTTTATCTATCATGGCGGCGCGGACAAGCTGGTGCCTCCGGAGCATGCCTGGGAATTCAGCGCGGCGCTTGAGAAAAGAGGGGTGGTGCACGAGGTTTTCTGGCTACCCAACCGCGATCACATCCCGGCATTTCTGATGCCGGGACGCTCGGTGGATAAAGCGGTGGAGTTTCTGGATCACCACCTCCAATAGAAATGGCCTAGCCCGGCACGCCGGGAATCGGAGCCACTTCTTCCGGCAGTTTCACGGTGCCTTTCTCAAAGTCGAGCGGGCCGGGGGAGCATGCCATGTTGTAGTGCGGCGAACTCTCATTGGTCATGAGATCACTCCAGCGGACGAACTGACCGGTATAGGCGGAAATGCGGCCCATGATGGCGACGGTGGTGACCTCGGCGATGCGCTTGGCATCGTTGAGCGGCGTGCCGACCATGACGCTGCGGATCATATCCACATGCTCTTGGATCATACCGTTGTCAGAGTCCATTTTGAAAGGTGGGACATCGATTTTCTTGCCGGTGATTTTCCCGCCGCCGTAGCATTCGCCTTCGGTGCCGACAAATTCCTCGCCGACGCGCGAATAGGCACCCTTGAGTTGGCGGCACTGACTATGGATGTGGACACCATCGCCGAAATCATAATCGACGCTGAAGAAATCAAACATGTTGCCGGTTTCGCGGCGGGCGCGACCACCGAAGCCGATGGCGGAAATAGGCAAGCGGCCCAGGAACCAAACGGCGACATCTAGATTGTGGACGTGCTGCTCGACGATGTGATCGCCGGAAGTCTCATTAAAGTTAAGCCAGTTGCGAGCCATGTAATTAGCTTCTGATTCATTTTCCTCGCGGCGTTTCGTCCATGGCACCTGACCGTTCCACTGGACCACCCCGCTTTTGATTTGGCCGATGGCACCGGCATCGATGAGGGCCTTGTTGCGGAGATAGCTCTCTTGGTGGCGGCGCTGGGTGCCGGTCACCACGGCGAGGCCTTTGGCCTTGGCTTTCTCACCCGTGGCGATCACGGAGCGGGCACCCACGGGATCGACGGCCACCGGTTTCTCGATAAAGCAATGTTTGCCAGCCTCAATGGCAGCCTCGAAGTGCAAGGGCCTGAACGATGGCGGAGTGGCCATGAGAACATACTCGCAATCGGTGGCGATGACTTTCTGATAGGCGTCGAATCCATCGAAGCAGCGGGCTTCATCCACGCCGTATTTTTTCCCGGCGTTCACCGCTTGATTTTTGAATGCATCTCCCACGGCGGTGACTTCCACTTCGAGTCCGAGGATTTTGGCAGCAGCAATGAAGTCTCCTAGGGCACCATTGCCACGGCCACCGCAGCCGATCAGGCCGACTTTGAGTTTCTTGGTGGCACTGCCAGGAGTGTTTATGGCAAATGCGGAGCTTGCGACAAGGCTGGCTCCGAGAAGGGTGGTGTTTCCGAGGAAACTGCGGCGATTGAGCAATGGGTTCATGATGGCGATGTATTTGGTTGAAAAAACTCAGAAGACTGTGCGTATGGATTACTTTCTTTCACCCAGTCTTCTTCCAACAAAATGCAGAATTGGGAAGAAAAATTTATCACCACTCTGATCCAAACCAATGACAACAAAATCTTTTGCCCGCGGACTTCTCCTGACTTTATGCCTTTCTTCTTCGGCACATGCGGAGAAGAGCATCCTTCTCATTGCCGGCCCGAAAAGCCATGGACCCGGGCAGCATGAACATCCTGCGGGCTGTGAAATGATGGCAAATTACCTCACAGGCAGCGGCCTGGGCATCAAGGCCGAGGTCAGCCTCGGCTGGCCGCAAGATCAGGCAAAAGTCGTCGCGGCAGACACGCTCGTGATCTACGGCGATGGCCTGGTAGATCATGTGGCGAATGGGCACGTCGCCGCCTTGCGAGCGAGGATGGAGGCCAGCAAAGGTCTGGCTGTTCTGCATTTTGCGCTGGAGCCGGGCGATGCGGAACTGATCAAACTGCTCGATGAGGCCATCGGCGGCCATTTTGATCCGGCATGGTCGGTCAATCCGATTTGGAAAATGACGCAGCCCGTGCTCGCCAAGCACCCGATCACGCAGGGTGTCTCCGCCTTTGAGGTGGAAGATGAATTCTACTATCACATGCGCCTCCGGCCCGAGGTGACATCATTGCTACAAGCGATGCCCCCCTTTTCTTCGCTCGGTGAAGACGGGCCGCGTTCAGGGAATCCTGAAGTGCGGAAAGCCTTGGCGGAACAAGTTCCGCAGACTCTCGCATGGGCCGTGGAAAACCCTAACCAATCACGGGGCTTCGGCTTCACTGGCGGGCATTTCCACGCCCATTGGTCTAATGAAAATTTCCGCAAGCTCGTTCTCAATGGCATCGCATGGACGGCGGGCATCGAGATTCCTGAAAACGGGGTGACGGCGGAAATCAAAGCCACGCCCGCCCACCCATCCATTGATGTGGCAATCGCCAAGGGCGATCTTGCGGATGTGAAACTCCACCTCGCGGCAGATCCCACAAAGCTCAATGAGGGTGCCACGGAGAAATCCCGCTCACCCCTTGAGCAAGCGGTGCTGCGCAACAAGCAGGAGATCGGTCTGTTCCTGCTGGAAAAGGGCGCCGACCCCAACACGGCCGACGCTTCCAAGCGCACCCCGCTGCATCTCGCGATTGATCGGAACAATCCGGAAATCATCACAGCCTTGCTCAAGGCGGGTGCCAAACCAGATTTGCGCGATAAGAGCGGGTGGACACCCCTGCATCATGCCGCCGCAAAAAACCAATTGGAAACCACCAAGGCGCTCATCGCCGGAGGCGCGGATCCCATGACTCTCAGCGATCTCGGTGGCACCCCTCTGCATGAAGCCGCCGCAAGCGGGGGCAAGGAGGTAATCGAATTTCTACTTGCCAGCGGGGTGGACCCAGCAATCAAATCCAAGCAGAATGTTACGGCCTTGGATCTGGCAAAAGAATATAAGAATGCGCCGGCGATTGAGGTGCTGGAGAAAGTAAAATAAGTCTTACAGGATCTATAAGGCTGATTCTTCCCAGCAGCTTAATGCATGCCACGGCGCTTCACTCGGAGCGCGGCGGTGGATTTAGCGATAATACCTTGGAGATATGCCACTTCTTCGGCGGACATGCTGTGCTCGCTGCCCGCGAGTTTCTCTTGGGCTTGTTTCATGGCTTTTTCCGCACGCTCCTCGTCGATTTCGGCTTCGCCAAGTGCCATGTCCGTGAGGACGACGACCTTGTCATGGCTGACTTCGGCGAAGCCGGAGCCAATCGCGTAAGTGGCGGCGACACCTTTGTGGACATAGCGGAGTTCGCCCGCTTGCAAGGCGGTGACGAGACCGGCGTGCATCGCGAGAATCCCCATCTCACCATCGGCTCCGGGGAGATAGACGTTTTCTACGGTATCCGAGAAAATTTTCTTCTCAGGAGTGACGATGTCGAGGTGGAGAGGCATGGGGACTTAGGATTTAAAATTTGAGATTTGAGATTTCAGATTTCAGATTTCAGATTTCAGATTTCAGATTTCAGATTTTAGTCACGCGGCACGGAGTCGATGTTGCCCTTCATGTAGAAGTTACCCTCTGGGACATCGTCGAGTTTACCATCGAGGATCTGTGCGAAGCCTTTGACGGTGTCTTCGATGGAGACGAGCACTCCGGGAACGTTGGTGAACACTTCGGCCACGTGGAAGGGCTGGGTGAGGAAACGCTGGATCTTCCGGGCGCGGAAGACGCTCATTTTGTCGGCATCGGAAAGCTCGTCCATGCCGAGAATGGCGATGATGTCCTGGAGGTCCTTGTAGCGTTGGAGCACCTGCTGCACGCCACGGGCGACGCGGTAGTGCTCTTCACCAAGGATCTCAGGAGCGAGTGCTTTGGAGGTGGAAGCAAGTGGATCCACGGCGGGGAAGAGTGCTTGCTCAGCAAGCGAACGCTCGAGAACGACGGTGGCATCAAGGTGAGCGAAGGTGTTTGCGGGGGCGGGGTCGGTCAAGTCATCCGCAGGCACGTAAACGGCTTGGATGGAAGTGATGGAGCCTTTGTTGGTGGAAGTGATCCGCTCTTGGAGGCCGGCCATTTCTTCGGAAAGAGTCGGCTGGTAACCCACGGCGGAAGGCGTCCGGCCGAGGAGGGCGGAAACTTCGGAACCGGCTTGGGAGAAGCGGAAAATGTTATCGACGAAGAGCAGCACGTCCTGGTTCGCCTCATCGCGGAAATGCTCGGCCATGGTCAGGGCGGAAAGGGCGACGCGGAGACGGGCACCCGGAGGCTCGTTCATCTGGCCGTAGCAAAGGGCGACTTTCGAGCCCTCAATGAGGATCGGGTTGCCTTTATCATCAAGTTTCGGATGGCCGTTTTCGTCACGCTCGGTGGCGATAACGCCGGACTCGATCATTTCCCAGTAAAGATCATTTCCTTCACGGGTCCGCTCACCCACACCGGCGAAGACGGAGAATCCGCCGTGTGCCTTCGCGATGTTGTTGATGAGTTCCATGATGACGACGGTCTTGCCAACACCCGCGCCACCGAACATGCCGCCTTTGCCACCTTTGAGCAGCGGGCAGATGAGATCGATGACCTTGATGCCGGTGGGAAGCACTTCGGTGTTGGCCGATTGCTCGGTAAGAGTCGGCGCGGGACGGTGAATCGGCGAGCGCAAGGTGGCATCGGCGAGTGGCACGTTTTCATCGACGAGATCACCTGTGACGTTGAAAATACGACCAAGAACTTGTTTTCCAACAGGCACGGAAATGGGTTGGCCAAGATCGGTGAGGGCCATGCCGCGCTTGAGTCCATCCGTGGTGGACATGGCGACGGCGCGCACCCAGTTGTCACCCAAATGTTGCTGGACTTCGAGCGTGAGCTTGGTATCCACGCCATTGAGGACGTAATGGATCTCCAATGCGTTATAGATTTCAGGAAGCTTGGTGGCTTTGGAGAAATCCGCGTCGATGACGGCGCCGATGATTTGGACGATGGTTCCTTGGTTGCTCATGGGGAATTAGTTGGAAAATTAGAGTTATTAAATACGGACCAATTTGGCGCGTTGTGCGGCGGTAAGTGTCGAGATATCGACGATTTGAAGGTCAGAAGATTGATTTGCAGTAGCAACCGAAGTCGTGTTGACTGTGATGGACTCAGGCATGCGATACATCGCACCAGAAAGGGGATCGACGACCAACATCCCGATCACCCCCCCAACAAGGATGTTTCCGAAATACCAACCATTGAGACTTGCTGTAACGATTTCTTTGGAGACGACCGTACCACCCTTTTTTATCTCAATGGTGTATTTACCAGGTTTAAAGTAACCGGAAGAGCGATTCAGAGTGACATCGGAAGGGGTGATTCCCTGTGAAATCACTCCCCCTTTTGCATCCGTTACGACATAAGCCATCTTGGATGGACTACTATCGATTTTCGTAGGCTTCTGCTGTGACGAAACGATGGTCGCGCAACTTGACAGAAAGAGAGAGAAAGGAGTGAATAGAGCAAGAGGAAGTTTCATGAGAGTTATAATGATTTAGTAGTGAAAGCGACACGCGATGATGATGATGGCATCCGGCTCGACGGCGTAAACAAGCCGATGTTCCTGATCGATCCGGCGAGACCAATAGCCGGAGAGCTCATGCTTGAGCGGCTCAGGTTTACCGATTCCCTCATAGGGTGATCGCTTGGTGTCTTTGATGAGTTCATTGATTTTTCTTAAAACTTTCTTATCAGTCGCCTGCCAGTAGCAGTAGCTTTCCCAAGCATCGCCTTGGAAAATGATTCTCATGGATCGACAAGATCCCTTTCGGTGAGATTCGAGCGATTCTTATAGTCTGCGACAGAGGCGAGAAGTCGCTTGGCATTCTCAGAATTACCCAGAAGATAAGCGGTCTCGTCGATTTCCTTGTAATCCTCCAATGAAATCACGACGGCAGAGTGTCCATTCTCACGCTGGATGATCACAGGAATGTGATTTTCCCAAACTTGCTCCACCAACGATCCAAGATCCCGCTGGGCTGCGCTTTCTGTTATAGTTTTCATAGGTGGACTTGTGGAGTAATGGAAACAAGGACCAAGACGATCATTCCATCGCCTTCATGGCGGTGGTGATTTCGAGAAGTTCAGAGGTGATGGCACCCTGGCGGAGTTTGTTGTATTCGAGGGTGAGTTCCTTGATGAACTTTTTGGCGTTATCGGTGGCGGCCTTCATGGCGACCATCCGCGCGGAATGCTCCGAGGCACGTGCCTCCAAGAGCGTTTGGAAAACCCTGAAATTGACATACAGGGGAAGGATGGCGCTGAGCACATCCGCAGGCGATGGCTCGAAGAGGAAATCATCGGTATCCGTGGCATCTCCATGATCGGTAGGCGGGATGACGGGAAGAAGTTGGACGACTTCGGGGCTCTGGCTGAGCGTGTTGACGAAGCGGGTGAAAGCGATGGAAACCTTATCGTAATTTCCCTCAATGAAGTGGCGGGAGAGCAACGTCGCAATCGACCGGGCATCGGCAAATGGCACCGGGTCCTTCACGCTGAAGTCTGCGATCACATTGCGCCCGAGCTTTTCCATCATCAGTCGCAGCTTGCGGCCGACGGTGATGAAGTGGGCATCCGGAGAGGATTGGCTACGGATGGCGCGGGCGAGGTTGGTATTGATGGGGCCGCAGAGGCCCTTGTCCGTGGAGATGATGAGAACCAACTCACGGCTGCCTTCACGTTTTTCCAAGAGAGCGTGGCTGGCCTCACCGAAGGACTCACTGATGTCCTGGAGGACACCATTGAGCTTCAGGGAATACTCACGCCCGGCCAATGCCTGGTCCTGCGCTTTCTTCATCTTGGCCGCAGCGACAAGTTGCATCGCGCGGGTGATTTGCGCGGTGTTTTTTACCGATTTGATGCGGCGGCGGATGTCGCGGAGGTTGGCCATTTCTTCGAAGTTGAAAGTTATTTGTTAAAAGTTATCAGAAGGAAAACCTTCCAATTTTATTTCCAGCTTTTTTTGAAATCCTCGATGCCTTGTTTGACGGCATCGACCATTTCCTTGTCCTTTTTGAGGTCTGGCTTGGTGTTGCGGATCTTGTCGAGCAGTTCGCCTTTGCGAGTGTTGAAGAAATCTCCGAGGGCGGCTTGGAAACGTTTCACATCGGAGACGGCGACATCATCGAAATAGCCGTTCTGCATGGCGAAGAGATAGATGGACTCCATCTCCATGGCGAGCGGGCTGTATTGGTTTTGCTTGAAGAGCTCGACGATGCGGGCGCCGCGATCCAATTTCTTTTTGGTGGAGGCATCAAGATCGGATCCGAACTGGGCGAAGGCTTGCAGCTCGCGATACTGGGCGAGGTCCAGCTTGGTGGTGCCAGCCACGGACTTGATGGTCTTGGTTTGGCAAGCGGAGCCGACGCGGGAGACGGAAAGACCCACCGAAATGGCGGGACGGATGCCTTGGTAGAAGAGGTCGGTTTCCAGATAGATCTGACCATCCGTGATGGAAATCACGTTGGTGGGGATATAAGCGGAAACGTCGCCAGCCTGAGTCTCGATGATGGGAAGAGCGGTGAGCGAGCCACCACCCGCAGCCTCGGAAAGGCGGGCGGAACGCTCAAGCAAGCGGCTGTGGAGGTAGAAGACATCGCCTGGGTAAGCTTCGCGCCCGGAGGGGCGGCGAAGGATGAGGGAAACCTGGCGGTAAGCGACGGCATGCTTGGAGAGGTCGTCAAATACGATCAAGCAGTCTTTCCCTTGATCCATGAAATACTCGGCGATGGCGCATCCGGCATAGGGTGCGAGGTATTGCATGGCAGCCGCATCGGAAGCGGAGGCGGAAACGATGGTGGTGTATTCCATGGCACCGGCATCATCGAGGATTTTCTGGATGCGGGCGACGTTCGAGAGCTTTTGGCCGATGGCGACGTAGATACAATACATCGGCTTGTGGTTTTGGAGTTTGCCATTTTCCGCTGCTTTGTTCTGCTGGGCTTGGGAAATGATCGTGTCCACGGCGATGGTGGTTTTGCCAGTTGCACGGTCGCCAATGATCAACTCACGCTGGCCACGACCGACGGGGATCATGGCATCAATGGACATGATGCCGGTCTGGACGGGGACGGAAACGGATTTCCGTTTAATGATGCCCGGTGCGATTTTTTCCATCGGATAAAAGGCAGCGGCGGCAATTTCACCTTTACCATCGACGGGAGCACCGAGGGCGTTGACGACGCGGCCAAGGACGGCTTCTCCGACAGGCACGGAGAGGAGTTTGCCGGTGGTGCGGCACTCATCACCTTGTTTGACGGCACCGTAGTTTCCAAGAAGCACAACGCCGACCTCGCTTTCTTCAAGGTTGAGGGCCATGCCCGTGACACCATTGCCGAACTCGATCATCTCATTGAGCATGACATCGGAGAGGCCTTCGACTTTGGCCACGCCATCGCCGACTTGGCGGACGGTGCCGACGTTGGTTTTTTCCACGGAGGACGTAATGCCGGCGATTTGTTGTTCGAGTTCCTGAAGGATGCTGCTCATAAGAAAAATTTGCTAGGGATCAATGTTCGGTTTTCAGCAAGGTGAAAGACGTTAGAATGCGTTGGATAAGCGGGTGAGACGGCCTTGGACGGAGCCGTCAAACACGTCGTTCCCGACGCGGATGCGAAGCCCGCCGAGAAGGGTGGGGTTGACTTGATATTGGACGACAAGGTCCGGGCCGTATTGCGTGGCGAGGCCCGTGACGACGCGTTGTTGGGTGGCGGAGTCCAGCGCGGTGGCACTCTCCACGGTCACTTCGCGGCGCTCGAATTCGAGGCGGGTGAGGCGCTGGATGGCCAGCAGAATCGCTCGGTAGTCGCGCGGCTTGGATTCGATCAAGCGGGCAATCACCGTGCGCAACTTCGTTTCATCAAATCGGCCCGCCGTATGGCAAAGCCCGAAGAGGCGGCGTGCGGCGGCGGTGGCGGCTTTGGAGATTTTCATGACAACGTGGCGGGAAAGATCGATCAGCGCTCGACGGTGGCGAGAGCATCTTCGTTGATGCGCTTCTGGTCATCATCCGTGAGGACCTTGCCCGTGACTTGGGCGGTGGTGGAGGCGACAAGACGACCGAACTCGCGTTTGAGCTCGGCGGAAAGGCGGTCGCGGTCTGCTTTGGCAGCGGCCTCGGCCTTGGCGAGGATTTGTTGCGCTTGAGCGATGGCCTCTTGGGCTTTCTGCTCGGAGAAGGTGGCGGCACCGGCCTTCGCCTCGTTGATCATGCGCACGGCCTCATCATTGGCTTTGGCAATGGCAGCGGCGGTGGTTGCCTCGGAGTCGGCGAGTTGTTTTTCGATTTGTTTGAGCTTGGACTCGCCCTCGGCGATGCGGCTGCGGCGTTGTTCCAACATCGCCTGCACCGGGCCGAATGCGAATTTCTTCAGTAGGAAAATCACAATCGCAAAGCTGAGGAATTGGGAAAATACCAACCACGGATAGATTTTGAAAGTTCTGGTGATTTCACCCACGACGCCTTCGGATGCGACGGCTGGAACATTGGCAAGGACTTCGAACATCGAGATCATCGGAATTGGATCGGGTGGGGAAATTGGAAACGTTTTGGATTCAGGAAAATGGCGGAAGCCCGGGTGGGCGGGCTTCCGCATGAGGAAGGTAGCTTACTTGGCGAGGAAGATAGCGAAGAACACGATACCTTCGATCAGAGCCGCCAGGATGATGGAGAGCGTGAGGATCGGGCCTGCGGCACCGGGGTTGCGGCCGGTGGCTTCAGCGGCTTTGGATCCAAGGAGGCCGATGCCGATGGCAGCACCGAGTGCGGCTGCGGCGACGGCGAAGTGCCAGGTGTCAAAATTGCTGGTGGCTTGAGCGAGGAGTTCGAGTGGCATGGTCGTATTTTAGTTGGTTGTGGTTTGCCAGCTCCCACGGTCATTGCCATGGTCGAACTGGAAAAATGTTAGTGTTTTTCCTCGTGTTTGTCGTGATCGCCGTGATCGCAGATCAACTTGAGGAAAACCGAAGTGAGAAGCATGAAAACAAGGGCTTGAATGAGGCCGACGAGCAGTTCGAGGAAATAAAACGGCAGCGGAGGAAGCCATGCGAGATATTCTTTATTTCCGACCATGAGCATCATGTTTTCCAGAATGCTCTCACCGGCGTAAACGTTGCCAAAAAGCCGGAAGGAAAGCGCAACCGGGCGGAAGAGAATCGAAATCACCTCCAGGATGCCGACGAAACCAAAGACAAGGATCATCGCAATCAGCATGAAACCTTTGAATTTCCCCTTGGGCGCAAAGATGTGCGCCAAGAACCCTTTCACGCTGTTTTCCTTGATGGCCCAGTAAAACCAAAGAATCGCGAAAGTGAGGGACATCGCCAGGGTCATGTTCAAATCCGCATTTCCACCGCGCAGGAATGGCCGGAAAGTATCAAGAGGATCCACGCCCGCGCCCGAAAGTTTCCATCCCACTGTCCCAACCATCGGAATCAACCCGAACCAGTTGGTGAACAGGATCAGGATGAAAATTGTTCCAAAGAACCAGAAAGTCTTTTTCACCAGATCTGCTCCAAGAATCCCCTCGAGAAAATTGTAGAGGCTTTCCACGAGCCATTCCACGAAGTTTTGCAGGCCGCTTGGGATGAGCTTCATGTCCCGAGTCGCGAGTTGGGCCACAACAATGATGAAGGCGGCCACGATCCAGACCATCAGCATCGAATTCGTCACAACAAGCGGTCCAACGTGGAAAATTTCCTCTGCATTTAAAGGAAGTGGGTCATGCCCGCCCTCAGCTGCGAAGCCGGAAACTAATGCCAAAAGCCAGAAAGTGAAAGTCGTGAGAACGTAACGCATGCGAAATGACCACCAAAGAGCGGCGCTGGGTCTTTAAAGGATCTGCGCGCACTTTCGCAAGATCTATTTGTGAAAAATTTCACAAGCTAAGAAAAAACCCCGAAACAAGAGATTTACGGTATCGAATGTTTGGTTTTCCAACACTGGATGATTTGCCGATGAATGGTGTTTGATCAACCCGTTTTCCCTACCTGTTTGTCCCCATCGCATCACTGCGGAAATCGCGCCCAAACACGGGCCTGCTCCACCTCCCTAACAGCCTGCAGCAGATCGGCACAACAGGTCCAAATGGCCTTCTAAATCCCGGAAGGCGTGGCCGGTTAGCACTTTAAGGTCATCGAAGTCAAGCCACGTCTTCAGAAAAATCCCTTTCATTTCATTGGATTTTCTCTTGCCAAGGGGCGGGCGCATTCTCAGAAACGTCCCTGCCATGAATAAAGCTGAACTCATTGATGCCATCCAAGTCGCCCTCGGAAAAGAAGCTACCAAGCGCTCTGCTGACGAGGCCCTCGAAGCCGTTCTCTCCTCCATCGCCAAAGGCGTAAAGAAAGATCAGAAAGTCCAAATCATCGGATTCGGAACATTCGAAGTCAAAAAGCGTGCTGCTCGTCAGGGCCGCAACCCTAAAACCGGAGAGTCTATGAAAATCGCCGCCTCCCAGTCGGTCGGTTTCAAACCATCCTCCGCGCTGAAGGCCAGCCTCTGATTTATCCAAGGCTGCAAGGCCTCGTTCCAAACCAACACCAAAACCAAAATCCAAGAACCTCGGCCACCCGGTCGAGGTTTTCTTTTTGAGTCCGCCCGTTTCCGCAGATTCCCAGAGCTTCTATGGACATCCTTCCCATCATCGCCTAAGCGGTGCCTCGCAACGCACCATCCCAGACTCATGAAACCACGCATCACACTCGCAGAAACGCCACTTCCGGATGGGAACACCCTTACCCTTCAGGAGCATGACGGGAGGAAATTTCTGCTCGTTCACGGCCAGCAGATTTGTGGCCCCGCCACCCGCGCTGCGGAGGAGGAGCTTGCCCGCCTTGCTTGTGCGCCTTTCCGCCCGGCACGCCAGCCGAAGATTCTTTTCATGGGCCTCGGCCTTGGCCATGCCATCGCCGCCGTTGCCAAAGAACTCCCACAGAAACGGGCCACCTTCATCGTCGCAGAGCCGCTCGCCGCCATTTCGGAGTGGCACCGCGCATTCCTTCCGGAGAGCCCGCTGCTCACCGATCCCCGCGTGTTGTTGGGAAACGATTGCACCCCCGCCGCACTCAGCCGCCAGGAAGGCTCGCTCCACGCCATTTTGGTTCACCTTGATGCCTCACCCACCGGCCCGCGCAACCGCACCTGGGTGGACGAGCGCCGCTGGGTATCCGCCGCTTATGAAGCGCTCCAACAAGGTGGGCTACTCGCCATCGCCGGCTCCCGCCCGGTGGCCAGCCTCACCCGCCGCCTCCAAGGCTCGGGCTTCGAGGTCGCGGAATTCACCGTCCCCTCCTCGCCCAATGCCAAGCGCCCCCGCTTTCTCCCGATCTGGCTCGCGCGGAAGGGCAAAGCTGCGGATTGATTTTTCTCCCGGGCCGTGATTTACTGCAGCCAGTCCATGGCCCGCATCACACCCATCCACCTCATTCCCGCCCTGATCGCAGCCGCCTCACATGGCGGAGAACTCACTATCGAACAACGCCCTTTCGTGATCGAGAAAACCTTCACCGCCGCCGTCCTCCCCAGTGGTGATTGCCAGCTCATCACTCTTGAGCCCTTGGTTTGGGAAAACTTCAGCCTCCTTGAAATCGCCACTCATGGTGCAAAAGTGACCAAGGGCGAAACCCTCGTGAAATTTGATTGCGAGGCCATCGATCAAAAACTCGAAGACACCCGCAAGGCTCTTGACACTCAGGCACTCACCCTCGCCCAAGCCGAGTTCGATTCAAAAAACCTGCAAGAGACCGGCCCCCACCGTCTCGAGGCCGCCCGCCGCGCCGCCGCCATCGCCAAGGAGGAAAGCACCTACTTCACCACCGTCCGCCGCAAAGCCGCGGAAGGCATTGCCACCCAAGGCCTCAAGCGCAGCGAGCAAATCCTTGCGAACCAACGCGAGGAACTCAAACAACTCACCAAAATGTATGAGGCGGACGACGTGACCGAAGATACCGAGGAAATCATCCTCATCCGCCAA
>JBBRIB010000032.1:0-13664 GCA_038221745.1 Verrucomicrobiales bacterium | reverse complement strand
GAGAGCAAGAGGAAGAATACCGCGATTTCTCATTTTGGCCACCGTCTCGACTCCGCCTTCGTGCTGTCCCTCGGCGCGTTGGATTCGTCCTGACGGCTGAAATGTGCGCGGCGATCCCAATGCCCTAACCGCGCATCACGGTGACGACGAAGATTTTCCCGAAGCCGCCGCGGCGGAGGATCTTCGCGCATTCATCCACGGTGGAGCCGGTGGTGAAAACGTCGTCGATCAGGACAGCGCCGTCCGGGGATTTTCCGATCCAGCGCTTGCCGGATTCGGTGAGGGCGAAGGCACCGCGGAGGTTTTCCAGGCGTTGCGCGCGGGTGAGCAGGGTCTGGGTTTCGGTGGAGCGCGTGCGTAGCAGGCCCATGAGAACGGGCAGGCCGGAGTGTTTCGAGAGGACCCGGGAGATTTCCGCAGCTTGGTTGAAATGGCGGTGCTGCTCGCGTTTCCGATGGAGCGGCACCGGGATGAGCGGCCAGCCGCCGTCCAGCGCGGGAGCGAGGCGGGGATCGGAGAAGGACTCGTGGGCAAGGCGGCCGAGCTCCTCCGCGAGGTGAATTTCGCGGCCGTATTTCAGGCGGTGGACCATGTCGAGGGTGCGGTCGTCCCGGACGGTGGCGGAGCGGGCGAACTCGAAGGAAAATTTCAGCGTGTGGCAGTTCGGGCAGGCGAAATTTCCTTCGATTTTCCCCTCAAATGCCTCGCCGCACTGGCCGCAGAACGGGGCGGCGAGACGCGGGAGATCGCCGTCGCACGGATCGCACAAAGCGCGGCCGTCGGAAAGGCCGATCCCGCAAACGGCGCAGGCGGCGGGGTAGAGCAGGTCCAGTGTGCGGGCGGCGATTTTCCGCCAGCCGCGGGTTTCAGGACGAGGCTTCGCGGGCATCAGGAGCGGTCAGGTAGTCGATGAGGATGCCAGCGATCAAAATTCCCGCCACCGGGACCAGTCCCTGGCGCAGCGCCGCTCCAGAAATCACCCACATCATCGAGTCGGGAGAGCTCGTGGAAACGGTGATGGCCCCCATGATGGTGTTCACGAAAATCCAGCCCGCGTTCAGCCCGATCGGCAGCCACAGCGTGGCCGTGCGCCAGCGGGCGAAGGCCAGCACGCTGCCCAGCGCGAGCAGCGGGAGGAAACTTCCGAGCACCGTGCGGAGTTGGGTAAACCCGGCCAGCACTTTGCCCAGCAACTCGAATCCCGTGCCCGATCCATCTGGATCCGCTACGCTCAGCCCAGCCCCCGGTCTCAGAAAAAGCACCAGTGCGAAAAACACGGCTGACATCCCGAGCGCCTTCGCCGGCCCCATCGCCCGCAGGAAAATCCCCATCGCGATCCCCCGGAAAAGCAGCTCCTGCAAGGCCGCCAGCCCGAACGCCCAGAGCGCGGCGCGCATCGCCATTTTCAAAAACCCGCCCTCCGGACTCCGCCACTCGAACACACCCGCCACGATCAGCACCCCGCCGATCAGCAGAAAAAGCCCGGTCACCACCATGAATCCGTTCAATCCCAGCCGCAGCGGGCTGTAGCCTTTCAACAAGCGCTGGCCGCTCTCCCGCTGCCGCGCGCCTTCCGGCAGACGGATTCCCCAAGCCCGTTTTGCCGCTCCCTCGCGCGCCCGGCCGCCGCGCAGCCACTCGACGAAAGGCAGGAAAAGCAGCACCGCAGCGAAGATCATACTGCTGGTGAAAAACTCTGGAAACGACGCCATCCGGCAGACACCCGCCAGCCAATCGACCGGGCCATTTGTCTGCTTCACCGAGGCCACCTCCGCCAGCGCCTTGCCCATGTTATAGATCAGCGGCGTCATCCACGCACCCAGAACCACCGAAGCTGCGGCATAAAGCCACACTTTCAGGACATCGCTGTGAGCCTCGTCTCGCATGGCCGGGACGCTAGCAGGAAACCGGCGCTTGGCCATCCTGAATGCAGGGATTGTTTTGCCGGTCCGTGCTGAAACATGAAGCGGCGATTGGGGAGTGAGATTCCCGATTTTTGGCCTCCGAAATCACACCACCTGCAACCCATGACGCTGCATGCCATCCACTGGATCCTGACCAGTCCACCGGGGCGACTGACGTCCCGGGCGCAACCGCCACTTCTTGCCCAACACAGGGGCAACCGGCTTCGCGACTGACGATTGTCAGCCAACTTTTCTGAGATAGAGGCTTCCGCCGAAGTTCTTACGACACAATGGCATGGCGTCCTCGATGAAATCCGGAAACTCCATGTTGGCATAGTGATTGAAGAGCACAATTTCCCAGCTGGTGTTTCCAGAAAGAAATGCATGTAGCAGATAACATTCATTCCAGTATCGTCCCTCCAAGAGCCATTCATCTGGATACTCGAAGGGGTAAAAGATATCGTGAAAGTGAACAAGAACTCCAGGTGCAAGCCGCGGGAGGATCTCAAACAGGATTTTGTGCAAATCACTTTGGAATTTCACCACGTGACTGGAGTCAACAAACAACAGGTCGCCTGGTCGCAGGGAATCAAACAAGCTCATGTCGACATCCTGAATTTTCTTCTCGATCAGCTTTATGTTCGCGATTCCGTCAAGCGCGACAAGAGATCTGAGCCGATCCGGATAGGGTTCGATAAATGTCAGATCAAAATTGCCATCACCGGATTTCTCCAAGGTATCGAGCATCACGGCAGAGGAATAACCTGAGCCGATTTCCACAATTCGGTTTATTGCAGAATGTCGTATGAGGCAGTAAAGCATGATCGCGTCACTGTATGTGAACCAAGCTTGGTTGAAGTAATATCGGCAGTTCTCGGTCTTTTCCTCAGGGAAAGGAAGATCCTTGTAATAAAGCGCCATGGCTTGGAGCAAACGGAGCTGATCGCACTCCCGGAGATTTACGTCTGCCAGAGGAAGAGGTGCCCGCTCTCCCTGCAGTCCCGATACGACTTCCCTGCTTTCCGGTATGGGTGAATAGTAGTGGCCCGCTCGAAACACACCTTGCTCCCTAACTTGCCGGCGCAATGTGGAAACATATGGTGCCCGGTCCAATATATACTCGATGGTGCGATTCATGGGATTTCCTAACTAACATTACTATCGTGTCGCTAGAAAAAATACCGGAAACACCCGGCTTTAGCGAGGCTTTTCTGATGAACACCTTCGCGGATGTCTGTTTGTCAATACCTTGCGAGGAAGGCCGCCGATGTTTGATTTTCAAGAGGGATGAAGAGAACCCGGAATATTCCAAGGCGGGCGGAAGCGGGACGACTGACGTGGAGAGCATCGCGGGCTCCCGCCGGTTCGACATTTCAAATTTCCCTTGGTCCCGATTCGCTGTCGGCCATAGGGTTGCCGCATGATCCGCATCGAACCGATTGGAAACCACCGCAGCCAGTGGGGCGAGGGCCCGGTGTGGTGGCAGGGGGCGCTTTACTATGTGGACATCGAGGGGTGCCGCGTGCATCGGTTCGATCCGGCGGACGGCAGCGAGCGTTCTTGGGACGTGGGAGAGCGGGTGGGCACGGTGGTGCCGCGGGAGAGCGGCGGGCTGGTGATCGCGGGGGATCATGGGATTTCCCTGCTGGATGAGGAAACGGGCGGGCTCACCCAGGTGGCGGACCCGGAACAGGATCTGCCGGACAATCGCTTCAACGACGGCAAGTGCTCGCCGGACGGACGGTTTTTCGCAGGGACAATCAGTTTGGTGAAAAAAACCGGCGACGCGAAACTCTACCGCCTCGATCCGGATCTAACGCTGCACGAGGCGTTCGGGCCGGTGACGAATTCCAATGGCATCGCCTGGTCGGTGGACGGGAAGACGGTTTTTTACATCGATACGCCCCGCAAGGAGGTGCTGGCGTTTGATTACGAAAACGACGGGCATCTGCGGAATTTGCGCAGCGTGATTTCCACGGCGCATCTGGATTCATCGCCGGACGGGATGACGATCGACGCGGACGGGCATCTTTGGATCGCGTTCTGCCACGGTGCGTGCGTCGTGTGTTTTGATCCGGAAAACGGCGCGGAGCTGCGGCGGATCGAGCTGCCTTGTCTGGAAACGACGGCCTGCGCGTTCGGCGGACCGGAGCTGGCGGATCTCTACGTGACCACCGGCGTCCACAAATCCGTGGTGGAAGAACACGGCGGGCGGCTGTTTGTCATTCGTGGGCTGGGCGTGAAAGGGCTGCCGGCGAATGCGTTCGCGGGGTGAGGATTTTTTACCGCAAAGAGGCGCAAGGAGACGCAAAAAAGAGGGAGGAAAGATGGGGAGCCAACGTGAGGACTTTCCGGGATCAGGATGAAGGCATTGGAAGGGGCACGGAAAAGCCGATGGCATTTTCGCGTCTTCTTGCGCCTCTTTGCGGCTGAAATCTCGCTGGCGTATTTCAGCCAAGCTCCGGATATTTCAATAAATCTGTAAGACGAAATCGTTGTTACATGGTAATCTGCCCTCCTAATCGCAACTCCATGAAACTCAACACCAGCACCACGCTCGCAGCCCTCGTTCTGATCGGAGCAGGCGGGTTCATGGCTGGCCGGGTCTCATCGCCTACCCCGGCGGCCACCGCACAGAGCGGTCCTGCGGAAACGCGATCAGCCCGTTCGATTTCCTCATCCACCGCCGGAAATGAGGATGGTAGAAAGTCCACCCGCGCCACCCGCGCCGAGCGCGATGCGGCCATGTCTCCCAAGGATCGCTTGGTGAAACTGGAATCCATCATGCGCGGCGAAAACGCGCTGGACCGGAACCGCGCGCTGCTCGCCTTCATCGACCAACTCGGACCGGGCGATTTCGAAGCAGCGATCGCGCATTTCCGCAGTCTCGGGATGACCGATGAGCGCATGGGCGAGTATTCCCTGCTGCTCACCGCCTGGGCTGCGACCGATCCGTTAGCAGCACTCGCTTACGCAAAGGAAAACACCCG
Organism: Verrucomicrobiales bacterium; assembly: GCA_038221745.1. Taxonomy (GTDB): domain Bacteria; phylum Verrucomicrobiota; class Verrucomicrobiia; order Verrucomicrobiales; family Akkermansiaceae; genus Luteolibacter. Next base: position 8,770 of record JBBRIB010000032.1, on the reverse strand, counting down.
CGAGGGATTCGCCACGGACACGATCCTCAGCTCATGGGCCTCCGCCGATCCCGAGGCGGCGATCCGCTGGGCGAAGGCGAATTTCGAGGGTGACGGAGCGAATCCCTATCTGCCCGGCATCATCCGCGGCCTCGCGGCGTCCGATCCGGCGCGCGCCACCGAGCTGCTCACCAGCATGCCCCGCAGCGAGGAGCGCGGCGCGGGACTCGACGCCCTGATGCCGCATCTGCTGGAACAAGGGGCGGATGCGACGAAAGCATGGATCGCAGCTCTATCCGATGATTCTTTGAAAAACGGTGCCATGCTCCGCGCCGCCGTAAAGCTCGCCGCGCTCGATCCCGCCGGCACCGCCTCATGGCTGCTGGCGAATCCCGGCGAGGCCTCGAAGCGCCGGATGGACGATGTTTACTCGGCCTGGGCGCAGAAGGACGAGCAGGCTGCGCTCAATTCCTACGCCGCGCTGCCCGCTGGCGAAGACCGCTCGAACGCCCTGCGCGGCGTGATCGCGAACGTGGCCATGGAGAGCCCGAAAGCCGCCGTTTCCATGCTGGACCGCTATCCGAACGACGTGACCGACCGCGTCGTGCGGAGCGTGGTCTGGCATTTGTTAGGCGAGGATCCGTCGCTCGCCGCCAGCCAGATCGCGCGCATTGCCAATGAAAACGAGCGCAACCAGATGTACCGCCGCGCCATCGGTAATTGGCTCGAGCGCGACCCGCAGGCCGCCCAGGCGTGGATGCAGAAGAATCCACTGCCGGACGTCGTGCAAAAGGAATTCAACCGCGAGCAGTCCGGCCAATAGGAATTCCGGGGCCGCCCGGATGCCGGAAAAACGCCGTTTTCACCCGCGTTGACATCCGCTCCGCAGCCATCCAACTTCGCGCCCATGGACACGATGAAACTTCTCCTTGGCGCCACCATCGCGCTGCTGCTGGGCGCGCTCGCCGTTTCCTGGCAGGGCATGAATAGCGGGGTGAAAAACACCTCGCCGGATGAACTCGCACGCCTCCAGAAACAGGTGGACGAGATCCGTGGCGAGCAGGACAAGTTCGCTCTTGAACGCCAGTTGCAGACCCTCCGCAGCGCCCCTTCCAGCATCCCCACTCCAATGGCAAATGCCGCCGACATCGAGGGCATGAAAGCCCAGATGGAAGCCGGAAAAAGAGCCATCCAACAGCTCGAAGAGGAAAAAGCCAGGCGCGACGCCAAACTTGCCGATAGCGAGGAACTCCTCAGCGATCAGAAGAATCTCGAAGGCAAGGACAGTGAACTCAAGCGCGCGCGCATGATTTCCCAAGCACTGCTCATGGGCCGCGTGAAGGAATACGTCGAGGACGCCCAATACGGCGGCTTCGTCACCTTCGATGTTCTCATGCCAGAGCAAGTCCAGACCGGCACCGTGCTCGCCATCCGCCGCAAGACCGGCATCCTTGGCCAGCTCAAGGTTTCCCAAGTGGAAGCCGATGGGGCCGTCGCCAATCCGCTCCCCGGCTTCGGCCCGATCAAACCCCAGGTCGGCGACGAACTCATCCTGCCTCCCCAGTATTAAATCTCAAATCCGAGATCTCAAATTTCAAATCTCTCCAGAATGTCCACCACCGTCGGTCTCATCTCACTCGGCTGCGCCAAAAACCTCATCGACTCCGAAGTCATGATCGGTCACCTCGCCCAGGCCGGCATGTCTCTCACGCCGGATCCCGAACTGGCCGATGTGCTCATCGTCAACACCTGCTCGTTCATCGACATGGCGAAACAGGAATCCATCGATGCCATCTTCGGCGCTGTTTCCGACCGCGCCGCAGATCCGGACCGCGCCCGCCAGAAAATCATCGTCGCCGGTTGCCTATCACAACGTTTCGCCAAGGACCTTCCCGGCATCATGCCGGAAGTGGACGCCTTCATCGGCCTCGACCAGATCACCAAAGTCGCCCCGATCATCGAGAATCTGCTAGGAAAGAAGAACGATTCCGAGGTTCAGAAAACCGAAGGCCCGTCCGCCACCGAGGACCCGCGCGACTTCGTCACGCTCAAGCCGCAATACGTCCCGGACTGGTCCACACCGCGTTTTCGCCTCACGCCGGATCATTTCGCCTACGTGAAAATCGCCGAGGGCTGCAACCACACCTGCACCTTCTGCATCATCCCGAAAATCCGTGGCACGCACCGCTCGCGCACGCAGGACTCCGTCGTTAGAGAGGTGGAGGCGCTGGTGAAATCCGGCGTGAGGGAAATCAACCTCATCTCCCAGGACACCACCTACTTCGGCATGGACCAGTGGGAAGGAAAACGCCCGACGCCGAATTCACCCGTCGATTCTAGCAGAGGCGAATCGCTATCAACCCTTCTCCGCGAGATCAACAAGATCGAAGGCGATTTCTGGGTCCGCCTGCTCTACACCCATCCCGCGCATTGGTCAGACGAACTCATCACCACCATCGCCGAGTGCGACAAGGTCGCGAAATACGTCGATATCCCGCTCCAGCATATTTCCGATAGAATGCTCACCGCCATGAAGCGCGTGACCAGCGGCGATTACATCCGCGACCTGCTCCGCCGCATGCGCGCCGGCATCCCCGGCCTCGGCATCCGCACCACCTTCATCGTCGGCTTCCCCGGCGAGACCGAGGAGGATTTCCAAGAGCTGTTGGAGTTTATCCGCGAGTTCCGTTTCGAGCGTGCCGGCGTTTTTTCCTACTCCAAGGAAGAAGGCACCCGCGCCGAGAAAATGGACGGCCACATCCACCACGCCACCCGCAAAAGCCGCTGGTCCCGCGCCATGGCCGAGCTCCAACGCATCGCCGGTGAAACGAACCAAGCCCAAGTCGGGAAGGCCGTCCGCGTGTTAGTCGAGCAACCCGGCGTCGCCCGCACCCAGTGGGACGCCCCGGAAATCGATGGCTCCGTCATGGTGGATGAAGCCATCCCCGTCGGCCAATTCGCCGATATCACCATCGGCGACTGGCGCGGGTATGATCTCGTGGCAGCGCGGTGATCTAATGGCTGCGAAGCAGCCCGTGGACTCCAGAGACCTCGCAGCAGGCTGCTGGGTCGAAAGCGGCAGCAGGCTGCCGCAGTCCAAGGGGCTGGCTCCGCCATCCCATCACTCCCCATCCTTCAGCGCGATTTCATCAAACTTGAAACTCGTGATCGTCTTCAGCCACGCCGGACTCACCGCTTTCCTGAGCCGCGCCGCGCTGCACCATTTCCAGTCAGAACCCACCGCCACCAACTTGTGGTGCACCGCGTTCTGATGGACATAGTGCAGCCGTGCCAGATAACTTTTCTGATGGGTGAGATGCGTCTCCCTGAAATTCTGCCACAAGCGCGTCCGCCCGGGAGTGCCATCATGGCGATTCCGCTCCTTGGTCGCCAGGCTGTGGAGTTTTCGCACCATCGGGCCGAGGGAAATCGCCGCGCCATCCACCGTGGCCGGACTATGGCCGATGAAATGATAGTGATTTGAAAAAATCGCCCACGCTTCAAGAGTCCAGCCGAACTCGTTCGCGACCGAGAACAAAGTTTCCTGAAACCACTCCTTCATCTCATCCTCCATCAGTAAATCCTGTTGGTCCGCTGCCCGCGCCGTCAGGAAATAAACGCCCGCCGACGCCAACCGGTGCGGCGGAGCATGCGGCCAGTCCCGTGTTCCTATCGCGCACTCTTCATCGGTGGGGATGGATGGCTCGTCATTCATGAGGCGCTTCTTGGATTATTTTCCGGTAGAAGTCCATGAGATCATCTCGTGGCTGCGCCAGCAGCCCATGGACTGCGGCAGCCTGCTGCCGCTTTGAGGCCATGCAGCCTGCTGCTGCCTCCGCGTGGCCATCATGGAAATCGTGGAAATTCTCCTTCACCTCACCGGCAGGTCGGCCGGACAGCAGGCTGTCTCGGCCAAAAGTAAACGCGCCGTCTGAGGAGCGGAGCCCTCCATGGACTGCGGCAGCCTGCTGCCGCTTTGAGGCCATGCAGCCTGCTGCTGCCTGAAACTCGCAGAGGAGATTTCCCCCATCCCGGCAGACTCACAGGGACAAAGCCCCCGGTAGGTCGGCCGGACAGCAGGCTGTCTCGGCCAAAGCGGCAGCAGGCTGCCGCAGTCCAAGGTGCTTCGCACCGGTTCCAGCGAGGCTTCTGTTTTCCGGCAGTCACACCTCAGGAACCGGTCCAAGCGCATCTGCTGACCAGAGAGTCCGGCCTTCCGGGCCATCGGTGGCGTAGTTCACGTAGCGCCAGTAGTCGCCCTTGCCGCGGGCGATCCTCCATGGGGCAGTGGCAGTGGCTTTTTCCAAGACCACATAACCGCCATCCGGCAGCGCGGCGATTTCCAGCTCCTTTCCTGAGGGGGTGATGTGGTGGAGGGTGTCTGATGGGGATTCCTCGTCTTTCTCTTCCAGTAGCTTCTGATCTGCTGCAGTGAGATCAAGACTTCGCCCGGTCTCGGCATCCCAGACTCGCACGGACTTGTCCCGTAAGCCGCTGACGAGGCGTGTGCCGTCCGGGGAAATCGCCACCCTTGTGACAGAATTTTCATGTCCGTTGAGGACGCGGAGGCAATCGCCGGTCGCGGCATCCCAGATCCGCAGGGACTTGTCCACTGAGCCGCTGACGATGCGGGTGCCGTCCGGGGAAATCGCCACGCTCATGACAGAATTTTCATGTCCGTTGAGGACGCGGAGGCACTCGCCGGTCGCGGCATCCCAGATCCGCAGGGAATTCTCCCTTGAGCCGCTGGCGATGCGCATGCCGTCCGGAGAAATTGCCACGCTCGTGACCATATCTTCATGTCCGTTGAGGACGCGGAGGCACTCGCCGGTCGCGGCATCCCAGATCCGCAGGGACTTGTCGCCTGAGCCACTGACGATACGCGTGCCGTCCGGGGAAATCGCCACGCTCTCGACAGAATTTACATATCCGTTGAGGACGCGGAGGCACTCTCCGGTCGCGGCATCCCAGATCCGCAGAGAATTGTCCCACGAGCCGCTGACGATTCGCGTTCCGTCCGGGGAAATCGCCACGTCAGCGACAGAATTTTCATGTTTGTTGAGGACGCGGAGGCACTCGCCGGTCGCGGCTTCCCAGATTCGCAGCGAATTGTCCGCTGAGCCGCTGACGATGCGCGTGCCGTCCGGGGAAATCGCCACGCTCAAGACCCAATTTTCATGTCCGTTGAGGACGCGGAGGCAATCGCCGGTCGCGGCATCCCAGATCCGCAGGGAATTGTCGAGTGATCCGCTAACGATGCGCGTGCCGTCCGGGGAAATCACCACGCTCCAGACCCAATTTTCATGTCCGTTGAGGACGCCGAGGCACTCGCCGGTCGCGGCATCACAGATCCGCAGGGAATTGTCGCCTGAGCCGCTGATGATGCGTTTGCCGTCGGGGGAAATCGCCGCGCTTCTGACGTAATCTCTATGACCTAAAGACCAGCAGGCATTGAGGGCTCCTGCCATGGGGCGGGCGGGTAGAAGATGGGTAGCAGCGGCCCGCCAGAGGGCTGCCGCTTCCGTCTCCCAGAGCGGCAAGTCCACTCTCAGGCCATCAGAAATGGAGTCGCTGAGGTGGCTCCCATTCAGACGACAGCTCCGTAAGCGCCCGCCCTCCAAGCGGGTGCCGGAGAAATCCGCCCGTTCCAGACCGCACCCCACAAACTCCGCGCTGCAGAGGTCTGCTCCCATCCACATGGAATCCGCCATTTCCACCTGCCGGAAGCGGGCGCGGATGAGCTTGGCACCGGAAAAATCCACGGCAGGCAAGCGCAGCGGACGGGAGGCCGTGCCAGTGAATTCCCAAGCGGTGAGATCCAGTCCGTGCAGATCCGCACCCGGGACGGAAAAATCCGACTCCCCGGTGGCATGAAGCCGGAGGAAAAAGGCGAGCCCATTCTCGCTGCGACCGGGTTGGTTTTCCTGCATAAGGAGGGTGAGCGTTTTTTCCAGCCTACCCCGTGCCGCCGGGCTTTCCTCCGCCCGCTGGACGAAGAGCTCCGCCGCGAAGTCCAGCGTCTCCCGGTTCACTTGGGGCAGCAGCCATTCATCGGCATTTCCCTGCTCCAGCGCCCGCACCAAGTGGCTGGCGAGGAAGTATTCCTGCAAGGAGGTGTGGGCGAAGCGGAAACTATCCCCATCCCAGCGGGAAATGAAAGATGCGGTCCGGAAATCACTGAGAATCGCCTCACTTTCTCGTGCCTTCAGGAAATCGGCGTAAATCACCCGCCAACGTGGATGGGCGATCAACTCGTCCAATAGCCAGGCTTCCAGCTCAGCAGCAGGAAGGGTTTTACGAGCATCCCGCCACATCCAAACTGAAAGGCGGGCCATGAGGGCGATCTTGTCTTCGGGGGCGATGATGTTGTGAAAGCGATTTCTCTCATGGCTCCAGTCTTGGATGAATCCTGCATAGAGATCGATAGAACGGATTTTTACGTTCCGTTCCATCATTTCATTGAGGCGTGGGAGCTGGCGGCGGATGAGATTGAGAAGGTAAGGGCGGGTGGCGAGATCGAGCAGATCGTGGAGCCCGAGAAGCCGCGTCCAAATTTCCTCAACGGGGACGTTGGGGACGTTTTTCCGGAAATAATCCTGAATCTGCTCGGGGGTGAATGGGAGCATGCGTGCTTTCTCGATGCCTGCGCGTTTGGTCCCTTTTGTCGCTTCATCGAGTCCCTCACGCCCTTGGAGGGTAAAAGCGCCTCTCTCGGCAATGTGACTGCGAAAGTAGGCGGTGCGGCAGGCAAGTAACAATTTCCCCGCGCCTGAATGATCCACTGCCGAGAGAGGCAGTGCGCTCAGCAGCCCACTCATGAGTGCGTCTTGTTCGCTGAGATTCATCGATACGAACACTTCGTCCAAACCATCAAAAATGAGCACCGCCCGTTCTTCCCGGACGGCACGCAAGTAGTCTGCGGCGGTGGCTTTGGAATCTCCCTTGCGAAGCAAAATTGCGGCCATGACCTGCTCGAGCTGCGGACGATTTGCCGATTTCTCCAGCAAACCGGCGTAGTTCGCGTAGCGCATGTCGAAGTAGTAAACTTGGACAGTGCCATTTTTCTCATTCAGGGCGCGCGCGAACATGAGGGCTGCGGTGGTTTTCCCAGAGCCTACTTCCCCGAGCAGGGCAAAGTAGTGCGCGCGCTCTGGATCGTTGGCCCATGAGATGAGGTCTTCGACGGTGTCGATTCCAGTTTCGTCGCTGGTGGCAATTTTAGATTCGATGAGAAATCCATCTTCATGATCCTGGGGAGGAATTAGATTTTTGAGATCCCGACATTGGCGAATACCGAGGGGTGTAGCTGCGGGAATGGGTGTCTCATCGGGTGAGGGGAAGTGCTTTTGACAGAGGGCCTCGATGTGATCGTTCAGAGCCATGGCGAATTGCTCTTTCCGCTTCTTGGTTCCCATGGAGGTGAAGTCCTGCCCGTCTGCGGAGAAAATGTAGGTTTTATCGTCTTTCTCGCCTGGAGTATGGGGCGCGCCTGGGGGGCTATTGCGGAGATTGACGAGGACGGGGTATTTCCCCGGCACCTGTGGGAAATAGGCGGCGAGTTCGTGTTCACGGATGAAACCGCTGGCCATGTAGTCGGGACTCAGCAGGAGCAAGCCGAGTGGGCATCCGGCGATTTCCTGGCGGACCCGCTCCACACTGTCTTCGCCTGCGAGTAATCCGCCTTTTTTGGGTTGGTGGAAATTCCAGAAGCTGACGCGGTGCGAGCGACGATCTCCCCAGGTGGTTTCCAACATGCGCACGAGTTCTTCGATCAGTTTCTCGTCCTTGGTTGAGAAGCTAACGAAGATACGAATGACATCTGGAATGGATCTCGGGGACTCTAGAATAGTTTGCCTGAGATTTTCAATCGATTCGCGGGTGGCAGAGCCTTTATCGGATGGAAGGCGTTTACCCTCGAAGTGGCAAATGACTTCCTCCATTTCCAGACCACGTGCATCTGGCCGGATGAGTTGAAATTCCTGGCCCGCAGCCTTGGCCGCAGTTTCAAGGGTTTTACGGAATGTCATAAGGGTCGTCCGCAGGGAGTTCTTGGTGACTCCGGTAAAAACGCGGGTTGAGATGGAGGCGAGGGAGGGTTCAGCGCTCATGTTTTCAGCGATGATATCCCGCAAGCGCTGGAGGCGGACCGTGAAACCGCCGGGATTGGGTTTGTGCGATTCTTTTTCCAGCAGTTGGTCAAGATGCGCGAGGGTGTCTTGGAGGTCGAGCCTCATGTTAGGAGGAGGGTGTTTGGAGTTTGGCGGGACGGGAGATCGAGGCAGAGCGCTCAGTCTGGGATGGAGGCGGAAACTTGGATAAGGGACGCAGTCCGTGGACTGCGTGCAGCCTGCTGCCGCTTTGGCCGGGACAGCCTGCTGTCAGGCCGGCCTGCCGGGGGAGGTCAACTGCCGCCCGATGAAAGCAAAATGAAAATCCCCACGCTTGCCGAGTCGGCCACGCCCAGGCAGCAGCAGGCTGCATGGCCTCAAAGCGGCAGCAGGCTGCCCGCAGTCCAAGGAGGGCTGCGCACCTCAGATCACCATTAGCAACCCAGAAAAAGGCCTGGGGCGCTCCCTTCGGAAAAAATCTCTTTTCTCCTACTTTCGGGGGAGAGACAACGAGTGAAATTCCTCCTATGTTTTGGCTCTAATTAGTTGCTATGGTTGTGATCCTAGGGGAAATTACCCTACGCGATCATGTGATTCGCGCTAAAAAACTTACGTTAAAACCTCACCATCCCCAAATCCAATGAAACCAAAATCGCATACCTTACTCATCCGCAGCCTGAGCC
>JBBRIB010000031.1:0-13704 GCA_038221745.1 Verrucomicrobiales bacterium | reverse complement strand
GCACTGATGACGGTGCCCATGATATTACCGACTCCACCGACGACCACCGTCATGAAGGAATCCACAATGTAGAGCTGGCCCATGGAGGGGCCGACGTTGCCAATCTGGGAAAGGAAAGCGCCGGCGAGGCCAGCCAGCCCGCAGCCAAAGGCGAAGGTCATGGTGTTCACCCGTTCCGTGCGGACTCCCATGCATGCGGCCATGTTACGGTTTTGCATGACGGCGCGGATGAGTAAGCCGAGCGAGGTTTTATTGAGGACCAACCAGGTGATCACAATGATCAAGATGGCGAACAGAATCACGAATAGCCGATTCCAACCAAACACAATGTCATTGACCGTCCAGTTCCCGGAGAGCCACGCAGGGCTGGTGACCTGCACGTTGTTGGAGCCAAAGATGAATTTGAGAATCTGCTGCATGACAAGCGAGATCCCCCAAGTGGCAAGGAGGGATTCCAGAGGGCGTTTGTAGAGAAACTGAATGACCGAGCGCTCTAACAAAATACCCACCAAGGCGGCGACGAGGAAGCTGGCAGGCAGGGCGAGGACGAAGTAGGAATTCGCACCCGAGGCCAGGCTGAGTCCCGGAATGCTCATCGAAACACCGAAAGGAGAGAGATTCAGTCCTTGGGCGAAGACGTTCTGAATCACGTAGGTGGTGTAGGCTCCCACCGCAATGAACTCGCCGTGGGCCATGTTGATCACGCCCATCAAGCCAAAGGTGATTGCCAGCCCGATGGCGACGACGAGCAAGACCGAGCCTAGGGAGAGCCCACGAAAGGCAGTGCCTGCGGCATTGATCATCGAGAGGTGGCTATTGATGGCAACGATCGCCTTCTTCGCACCCTGCGCCATCTCCTTGTCACCTGCGGCTTCAGCTTCTTTCTGAAGAGTTTTCACAATATCGACCGCCGCCAAGGGAGTGGTCTCCGCAATCAAACCCAACGCTGCAAGGCGCTCCTCTTTTTTGGGCGAGCGAAGCTGAATGATCGCAATCGACTCCTTGAGAGCCTTGAGCGCCTTGGGGTCTTTCTCGCTTTTCTGCAACTCCAGCAGGGCCGGGAGCTTCTCCTGCTTTTGCCCAACCGAAGAATCCTGGATCGCCCGAATACGCTTCACCAAATTCGGGTCGGCCAATGCGGCGAGGTCTGAAACCTCTTTCATCGCCTTCCGCAGCGAAGAACTGGTTTCCGCAAACTCGGTTTGCTTTGGGTTGATCCGTACCGGGCTGCCGTCCACCGCGAGGACCGGCGACTCATCGGCGAGCTTGAGGGTCGCGAACATCCCCGCGCCATCCGCAGCCCCCGAGAGCAGCACTGCGGTTGATTGATCCGAGGCATCCTTGTAGATGAAAATCGCCCCTTCCTTCCATTTCTCAAACCACGAAACCACCTCGGGTGAGGGCCGCTGTTTGAGTGAAAGGATCAGTTCGCGCTGTTCAGCAGGTGTCGTGGCCGTTACCGCTGTGGCGATGGTCTCCCTGACGGTTTTCTCAGTTCCTTGTGCGGAAACGGCCTGCATCGACAAGCTTGCGATGGACCAGACGACGACCAAGCATCTCGAAAATGTAGCGATGAAAAACCTTTGCATCAGGGGACGACACCCTAGCAATAGCCGTGCCATCCAGTTTTGGAAAAAAACGGGATGCTATTTAGGACGAGATTTCACCTAACTTGGCAGCAACAGCCGGGCGGTTTGCTCACCGGGGAAAACTTGGGATGGCAGAACGCCGATGTCAGCCATGCGAACCAACTCAGCGGTGAGATTACGGTCGTTCGTCGGGAAATTCTGATCGAGATTCGAGAATTGGTGGAGCCGCCCGGCCAAACGAGGCGGGACTCCTGAGTTCCACCCTCGCGGAGGAGACGATCCCTGTCAGGACGGAGATACGAGTCCCGCCGTTGTCCAAGCATTCGTTGTATAGCATTCCGTAATCCAAGTAACGACAAATACTCCATTCTCCGATTCACGGCCCGTGTGGAGATGGACCCAATCTCCATCACCACACGGGATTTTTACCGTAAAATCAATGCCCGAGCATCCATGGCCGGGCCGAAGCCTTCTGACCTTGGAGGACTCCCAACTTCGTTTCCTTGGTTCTCGCCGGGCGGATCTTTGTCCCGCAACCGCAACCGCTGCCACAGGAATGCCCCGTGCTCATCCGAGGCTCGTGGCGGCTCTTCTCGTTGATCGCGGTCGCCTTGCGGGTGAAAGGATTCATCAAGGCCAGGTTCGGAGCGAGGATGAGGCGCTTTCCGGCCAATGAACAACAAGGGCAGGAGGTCGGGTCATTGCGCTCTCCAATGGTGAGGAACACACTGAAGTCACCACAATCGTCGCAGGTAAAATCATAAAGAGGCATGGACGTAATGAATGCTGGTTACTTGACCCGTGCGAGATCGAAGCCTTGCTTCACGCTTTGGGTCGGCCCATGCGCGTTCGGCATGATATCAAAATCAAAGATCTCCGTCGGCAACCAAAGCGTGGCGCACGCATTCGGAATATCCACGATCCCGCTGATATGCCCCTCCACCGGAGCGGTGCCAAGGATCGCATACGCCTGCTCCCCCGTATAACCGAATTTCTTCATATACTCGATGGCGTTCAAGCAAGCCATCTTGTAGGCCACGAACGGATCAAGGTAATGTTGCTTGCCCGCCTCATCTACGGAAATTCCTTCGAAGATGATATGCCGCTTGTATTCGGGCGAGAGCGGGCTGGGCAGGAAGAGCGGATTGCGGATGGCATACTTTTCCATACCCCCTTTGATCAAGCTCACACGCAGGTCCAGGTAGCCTGCCATTTCGATGGCACCGCAAAAAGTGATTTCACCATCGCCTTGGCTGAAGTGAATATCACCCATCGAGAGACCGCCGTCCTTGATATAGACAGGGAAGTAAACCTTGGAACCACGGGTTAGGTTTTTAATATCACAATTACCGCCGTGTTCGCGCGGAGGCACCGTGCGCGCACCTTCCGCGGCAGCGGCATCCCGGGCCGCACCCGTCATGCGCCCCATGTGGGCGGTGCCGGAAGAGGGAAGGGCGCAAAGGGGTGGAACGCGCTCCGGATCCGTGTCAAACAATTCCTTTTCGCGGGTGTTCCATATATTGAGCATTTCCTTGGAAGGCAGGCAACCGATGAGTCCAGGGTGCATGATGCCCGCGAATTCGACATTTGGAATATGCCGGGATGATGTGTAGATCCCATGGAAATCCCAGCAAGCCTTGCGCGCATCCGGATAGTGATCCGTGAGAAAGCCACCGCCATTTGTTCTCGAGAACAAGCCCGTGAATCCCCACTCGGATTCCTTCAAGACACCCACATCGAGAATATCCACCACCAGCAAATCACCGGGCTCCGCCCCATGGATTCCGATGGGGCCGGTTAGATAATGCACCTTGGTGAGATCGACGACATCAATGTCATTCGCCGCATCATCATTTTTAATCTGGCCGCCGGTCCAGTCGATACATTCGACGCGGAATTCATCGCCAGGGTTCACCATGGCGACCATGGGGATCTCAGGGTGCCAGCGGTTATGAAGATAATCTTGGGATTCCGGTGTGGCATCCAGGTCAACTTTAATCAGTGTTTTCATATGGCTTTGTGGGGTATGGTTTGATGCAATTTCAATGAGAGTTAGACGGCGAGCATGGCTTTGATCTGGTCCGCATTCACATCGGATCTGCGGTCTTCCCGGATTAGATTTCCTTTATCGATGACCATGATGTTATCACAGGTATCGAGCACGAAACTCAGGACCTGCTCGCTGACGACGATGGTCAGTTTTTTCATATCGCGAATTTCACGGAGACTTTTGGAAATATCCTTGATGATCGAGGGCTGGATGCCTTCGGTGGGTTCGTCAAGCAGCAGCACACTGGGATTCGTCATCAGGGCGCGTCCGATGGCAAGCTGCTGCTGCTGTCCACCGGAGAGATTCCCACCCTTGCGCTTGCGCATATCGGAAAGGACGGGGAAAAGGCTGTAAATTTCATTGACCGCCTCGGCGCTGACACGCCCCTGCACACCCGAAATGAGATTTTCATAAACCGAGAGATAGGGGAAAATCATCCGCCCTTGAGGCACAAAGGCCACCCCTTGGGCGACGCGGCGGAAGGAGGGCTGGCCGGTGATTTCCTTACCGTTGAGAATGATTTTCCCGGAACGGGTTGGAAGCATGCCGATCAATGCCCGGAAAAGCGTGCTTTTCCCCATGCCATTGCGACCGATGATGCCGAGAATCTCGCCCTGCGCCGCAGAGAAAGTCATATCCGGAATCACGACGCTTTGGCCATAGCAAACTTGGAGATTGGTGACTGAAATCATAGTATTAGTGGCCGATGTAAACTTCGATAACTTTTGGATCCCGGCTGACGCTTTCCATTGATCCCTCCGCGAGGATTTTTCCCATGTGCATCACCGTGACGCGGTCGGCGATTTCACGGACAAATTCCATATCGTGCTCAATCACGATGATGGAGCGGTCTTTGGATATTTGCCGGATGAGTGTGGCGGTTTGGGTACGTTCACGCACGCTCATTCCCGCAACGGGCTCATCAAGCATGATGACTTCAGGGTCTTGCATCAGCAGCATGCCGATCTCCAACCACTGCTTCTGGCCATGGCTGAGGATGCCGGCTTCGGTATCGAGCCGGTCTGAGAGACCGATTTGCGCTGCCACATCATCACATTGATTTTTAATCGAAGGGGTCCGGCGGAACATGAGGCAGCCAATGACCCCACGCCCGGTGGGATGCGAAAGCTCCAGATTTTCGAACACCGTTAGATTTTCATAGATCGATGGATTTTGAAATTTCCGACCAATCCCGGCGCGGACAATCCGGTATTCCCGGCGACCCCGAAGTTCTTTGCCTTTGAACTTGATGGAGCCGGAGGTGGCGAGGGTTTTGCCACAAATCAAATCGAGCACGGTGGTTTTGCCGGCACCATTGGGGCCGATGATGACATGCACATGATTCTGGGCGAGATAGAAATTGAATCCATCAACTGCCTTGAATCCATCGAACGAGACTCCCAGGTCCTCGATTTCCAATACGTTTGGATTGTTAATGTTCATCGGTGAGCGGGGTGGCCTTGGTGGTTGGTGGAGTAGCAGCTTGTTTCTTGAAGCGGCCCATAATCCGGAGAAGCCCTTGTTTGCTTGTAGGAATCTTCTCGATCAAGCCGGCCAGGCCGTTGGGGAAGAACATGACAACGGCGATGAAGGTGCCGCCCATCAGGTAGAGCCAAAGATCCGGGTATGCCTCAGAGAAAATCGTCTTCCCGAAATTAACAACCAGGCAGCCAAGAATGGCACCCAGGACGGAAAGCCTGCCCCCGACCGCGGTGAAGATCACCATCTCAATCGATGGCACGATTCCGACGATGGAAGGCGACATAAAGCCCACTTGAAGGACGAAGAGCGCCCCACCGATGCCGCTGATCATTGCAGCGAAGGAAAAGATGAAGGCGCGGATCATGGCCACATCGTAGCCGGAAAACCGCACCCGGTCCTCGCGATCGCGGATGGCCACGAGGACACGGCCGAGGCGGGTATTGATGATATACTTGGCCAGAAGGGCGACTGCAAACAGGAGAACCACGCACAGGAAATAAAGGATGTATTGGGCATTCTCGGTGCGGATGTCCCAGCCACACAAAGTCCGGAGATCGGTGATTCCATTCCTGCCACCCGTGAATCCCTGGTTGCCATCAATCCCGAGGGCGAAGATCAAGGCGATGGATTGCGTGATGATTGCAAAGTAAACCCCGCCAACCCGGCGCCGGAAGAGAGCCCAGCCAATGATGAATGCTACGACCGCCGGCACCACAAGGATCGCAAGAATGGTGAATGGCAGGCTCTTGAAGGGTTCCCAGAGCAGCGGTAATTGGGTAATCTGGTTCCAGTCCATGAAGTCAGGAATCCCTGGTGTGGATTGGATCGCAGTGGTGATGGGATCCGATGCTTCAAGTTTCAGAAACATGGCCATGCAGTAGCCACCGAGACCGAAAAACACCCCTTGGCCCAGGCTCAGAATACCACAGCGGCCCCAGAGCAATACCAAGCCGATGGCAACGAAACCAAAGGTAAGATACTTGCCCACCAGGTTCAGGCGGAATATCGGCAGCGCCAGGGGCAAGATCACGAGAAGCAGGAGAAGAAACCCCCCGAAGGCGATCGCCTCACCGCGTGTCTTGAACAATGTTCTGAAAAAGAGTGGCATAGATTTAGCGGGAAATTGGAAGGTGATCAGTGGCCGCGGACTTTGGAAGGGAAGAGTCCCTGAGGGCGAATCATCAGCGCGATGACGATGACAAGGAGGGTGGCAACCTTGCCCTTGGTTCCTTCGAGGAAGAACTCGAGGATCGACTGGGCCTGAGCGATGCCAAAGGCGGAGACAACACAGCCCAACAAGCTGGCGGATCCTCCGGCGACGACGACGAGGAAGGCATCCACAATATAGCGGCTGCCGCTATCCGGCCCGGTGGAGCCGATGGTGGTGAAAGCGGCGCCTGCGATGCCGGCGATGCCGCAGCCGAGACTGAATGCGAGGCGATCCACCTTGGCGGTATTGATACCAACCGCAGCGCTCATTTTACGATTCTGCACGGTGGCACGGAGTTTCAGGCCAAAATTGGTGCGATACATGAAAGTGATCAATGCGATGGTGATCACTATGGAAAGGGCGAGGACAAACACCCCGTTGATGGGTATGTCGAGACCTTCCTTGATGTTATAGGAACCCATCAACCAATCGGGTAAGGTGGGGGTGACTTCGCGGGCGCCAAAAATCGAGCGATACGTTTGCTGAAGGATGAGGCTGAGGCCCCAGGTGGCAAGAAGTGTATCCAGCGGGCGGTGGTAAAGGTGACGTATCATCCCCCATTCCACCAGCGCTCCAAGAAGGGCACAGACGATGAACGCTAGAAGAATGGCAGCGACGAAATAATACGGGCCGAAGGCCGGTGCATAAGTGGAGGTGAGATGGGAGCAATAGTAAACGGTGTAGGCCCCAAGCGCCATGAATTCACCATGTGCCATATTGATGACTCCCATCTGACCGAAGATCAGCGCGAGGCCGAGGCCCATGAGGAGGAGGACGCTGAACAGGCTGAGACCTGAAAAGCTCTGCATGATGAAAATGCTCTGGAGTTCTTCACTGGTGTATTCTCCCATAAGAATTCTGACGTTAAGAGATTGAGGAAAATTTCTGAGTTAGGCAGGATGGAGGGCCGGATACTACCCGGCCCTCCGGGGGTCTGATGAGGTTCAAAGAAGAACCCCGAATTGATTATTGATAGCCCTCCGGGAATGGATCGGGCTCGAGTAGTTCGGATTCAAAAAGAACCTTGGCCTGGCCATCATCGAGCCATTTTCCAATCCGGAGCTTGCTCCAGAGGTGATGGTTGTCATGAATTTTGACATAACCTTCGGGTGCGTTGGCCATTTCGATTCCAGGGGAGGCGGCAGCGATTTTATCAATATCGAAGCTGTTTGCTTTTTCTACGGCTGCTTTCCAGAGCCATGGGCCGAGGTAGGCGGCTTGGGTCACATCGCCAATGACGCTGTCCGGGCCGTATTTGTCCTTGAACGCTTTGACAAATGCCTTGTTGTTTTCGTTATCCAAGCTTTGGAAATACTTCATCGCTGAGTAGAAGCCAACGAGGTTTTCGCCACCGATTCCGAGGACTTCGTCTTCGGTCACGGAGATGGTGAGGAGCGTTTGCTTTTTACTGTTGATACCGGCAGCGGCGAGTTGCTTGTAGAAGGATACATTGGATCCTCCGACGATGGCTGCATAGATCACATCGGGTTTCTTCAGCTTGATCTTGTTGATCAGAGAGCCGAATGAAGTGGTGCCGAGGGCATAGAATTCCTCACCTACAACAGTTCCTCCCAGAACCTTTTCAATGTGCTTCCTCGCGATCTTCATGGAAGTGCGGGGCCAGATGTAGTCTGATCCAACGAGATAGAAGGTCTTGGCCTTCTTTTCCTTGGCGATCCAATCAAGACCGGCGAGGATCTGCTGGGTCGCTTCCTGACCGGTGTAGATCACATTTTTCGATTGCTCCAAGCCTTCATAGAATGTCGGATAGTAGAGCATCCCGTTTTCTTTTTCGAAAATCGGAAGCACGGCCTTGCGGGATGCGGAGGTCCAGCAACCGAAGACGGTGCCGACCTTGTCACTCACGAGGAGCTTTTTGGCCTTCTCCGCGAATGTGGGCCAATCGCTGGCACCATCTTCCTTGATGACCTTGATCTGGCGACCAAGGACGCCGCCCATGGCGTTGATTTGATCAATGGCAAGCTGTTCGGCTTGGATGGAACCGGTCTCACTGATCGCCATGGTACCCGTGGCGGAGTGAAGCTGGCCGACGGTGACGGTATCGTCGGTGACGGCAAGTCCGGTGGTGTTTACCTCCGCGGTGGGAGGCTTGGCATGGGCGACCGCCGCAGCGAACGCGAGGCAGGCGACCTTGAGTCCAAGGGATCGTAGTGGTTTGATTTTCATGATGGTATCTCGTTTGTTAGAAGGCGATAAGAGAGGGAATCTGGAGTGTCTTACGCCGCTCTCAATTGAGCATCGCCTGTGCCACGGGTGCCAAGTGTAGGCTGAATTCGCTTCACTTTGGTGTAACGCTGGGGCGGGCTTTTACTTTGGATTGCTTTATTGAAACCGCCCACTTTCAAGCGTTGGTATAGCGACTGCTCAACCGTGGGCAGGGCCTGATGATGAATTCCATTCACGATCCAGAAAACACTGATGAAAAGACGCCGATCATTGATCGGGAAATCGTCGATTCGAAGCGGTTGCAGATGTTTTACGTCTGCGTGAAGGAGGGAAGCTTCGCTGCGGCATCGCAACATTTGTCGGTGAGTCCTTCCGCGGTGAGCCATGCGATGAAGTCGCTGGAGGAGGATCTGGGATGTTCGTTGTTCCGGCGGTTGGGGCCGCAGGTGAAACCTACTGGTGCGGCGGTGCGGTTGATGCCGATGGTGGAAGAATTGTTAGAGCGGATGGCATTGATGAAGGTCGAGTTGGCTGCGTTGAACGGCCGGTTGGAGAGTTTGATTTTCCGGATGCCGGCGGGGTTTTTGGGAATCTTGGGGACGGCGCCGCTTTCCTCCTTTCACGAGTGCTTTCCGGCTGCGAATTTGGAGTTGGTGCTGAGGGAAAATGAGGGGAGTGACTCGCCGGAGGGGCGGGTGGACTTTGATGTGGACTATCTGGAGCAGGTCCCGCCGGAAATGGTGAGGCGGGATCTGGCGGTGGATGAGTTTCGCGCCTATGTGGCACCGTTTCATCGGCTGGGGCAAAAGACGCGGGTTACGTTGGATGAATTGCGGCAAAGTTTGTTGATTTTCCCTGATCGGATCATCCTGGCGATCGTGGCAAAGCATTTGGGAAGGAGTGAGGAAGTGGGATTGAGGAAATGGATATTACCGGACTCGCGGGTGGCACTGGATTTGGCAAAACAAGGGCAAGGCATCGTTTTTCTGCCCGAGTGGGTGGCGCAGGCCGCGTTGCGGGATGGCGCGCTGATCTGCCTGAAACTGCCGGGATTTACGGTGAGCAGAACTTTTTGCGCATGGTGGGCAGCCACTCGCCCGCTGACGTGGGTGGCTGAGGTTTTCCTGAGCTTGTTGGCCGAGGACATCAACCGGGCGAAGAGCCCTCAATAAGTGGCAAGAAGCAGCCGGGCAGTCTGTTCGCTCGCAGCGACCTGGCTGGGAAGGATGTCTAGATCACCGAGCAACATCAGCTCGGCGACGAGGCGTGGAATATCCGGGATGATGTCATCATCGAGCGATGCGAACGAATGCAAGTCCGCAGCTTTCACCAACATTTCCGCGCGAATCACGGGCTTGCCAGAGTGGGCCATACTTTCAATGGCTTTGGAAAAGGCGGAGGGTGCTTTCAGTTGAGCTCTGGCATGGGCGATGGCGCGAGCAGGTCCTTGGCTGAGTTGGGGATTCTGTTCAAGAAATTCACGATGGTAAACGAGCACAAGCCGTTGATGATGTTTGCCGGGGCTGAAGCGGGGATCGCGCTTGCCGAGGCCGGCGGACTCCGCGTAGATACCCCAGGGCGAGCGCGCAATGATCGCATCCACCGAACCGTTTTGGAGGGCCTCCATCCGGGTTTCCATCGGCAGCATGGTGAAGGTGAGATCGATGTTGTGCGAGCCTTTCCAATGGCCGAGCCATTCACGGAGCTGGACTTTGGTGAGCGAATGTTGGCTTTCGATCCCGATGCTCAGCCGCTGTGGCAGCTTGGCGGGTGCCGCCCCTTGGGGAGGGTAAAATGCTTTAAAAATCGGCTCGCGCAGCACCAATTCCGTCGGGCAGGCCTGGAGGAAGATAGGAATCTTCCAACAGGCCCGCTGCCCGGGAAGGGCCAGAATATCCGCGATGAAAATCTCCCACGGGACAATCCCTCCCATGAGCTTGCGGGTGAGCAGGCAGCGGCTGATTTCCCCATAACTGGAAAATGGCTTGAGTTGAAACGGGAACTCCTCACCCGCAGGGCGGCATTGAAAGCCCTCCACGAAGAAGGGCAATACTTCGAGGGAAGGCAAAATTCCTAGAATATCGGCTGGGGCTGGAGGCATTTGGAATGGCATCAGAATGGAGGAATCCCGCGTTCCGAGTCAGAAAAATCCACACGAAAAATGGTGAGCAGCCAGCACTTGTAAGCAGCTCCCATACCAATCGTTTAAGCTTCCTCCGAGGCCAGCCCTTTCAAAGAGGCCGCCCGTAGGTGCTGCAGCGGTTATGCCAACCTTCCTCCCAGCGTTTTTCCCCGCGCTCCTTGGGGGAGTTCGCGATGCGGCGGGACAGCACCCGCTTGGCTGCGGCGCCAAATTCCGTGGCGGCTCGCGGACCCGATGGCACCTCCTTCATTTCGCCCAAAACCTGGAGCAAGCCCCAGCCACGGCCGTTGTAGCGCTCGGAAACCTGGGTACCATCGCCCTTGAAATTCACATAATCGATCAACGCATAAGTCCCCTGCGCGGTGGTGGAAACTTTGTGGTAATTTCCCTCGATCCGCTTCTTTTCGTTGCCCGGGGCGGCGGCGAGAATCTTCGGCAAGGCATCCCGCGAACGGGCGATGATGAAATCCGTTTGGATCGTCACATTCGCGGCCAACCATTTCCTCAAACTGGCAAGACGCGGGCCGTTGAAATCCTTTTGAAACTCCGCCTTGCTCCGCCACGGGCTGTGCCGCTCCTGCGCCACCGCAGGCAAATCCGCCCCACGCTGCCGGGCGAAGGCCACAAACTTCGGCCAGCTCTCGCTAAATCTCCCTTTAAATCCCTCAGGATACCAAATGAAATGGCCGATGCCCATGGAAGGGAACTCCTCTCCCACATTCCATGTCGTCAGGCCCGCCACCGTGCCAGCGCACTCGTTCTGCCAGATTTTCTTACCGATCGCATTCTTTTGCCCCGCGCTCAGATTCCCCCCCACCGCCACCGGGGCAGCCTGGCAGACCGAGCTGAAAATCAAAACCCACCCACAAAGAAATCGTGCCACTTGCATGCGGCGACGATAACCCTACCTTCTCGTCACCCGCAAGCTTATGAACCGCATTCCTTGGGATAAAATCCTCACCTTCACCCCCTTCGATCTCGTTAAACTCCTGCTCACCGCCGCAGTGATCCTGTTCGTGACGAAAATCCAGCTCGTCAGCGATCGGCTTTCCGCATTGCTCATCGCCCTCCCCCTCACCTCCCTGGTTGCGATGATCTGGATGCACCAAAGCGGCCAATCCCCCACCCGGCTGGCCAACCACGCCGAGGGAACCTTTTGGTTCGTCCTCCCCACCCTGCCGATGTTTCTGATCCTGCCTTGGATGTTGCGGAACGGCTGGGGATTCTGGGCGGCCCTCGTGGCCAACTGCCTGATTACCGTCGCTTTGTTTTGGATCACCGTGATCGTTTTAAGGCGTTTTGGGATCGATTTGATGCCCAAGTGAAGTTTGCGAAACCCCATCCCGAAAAAAATTCTCGTGTCACAAGCAGATAAGTCTTGTCAGAAATCGAAATCTCTGGTTTGACGACCTGCCCGGCTACTCTCCGGAAACTTCCACATCCCATAGTTTTGAGCGAAAAAGTACCGTCCATGCTCCCCAAAAACGTGATCCCGTTTGAGCAAGCGCGTCCTGATTCGCCATTTCCCGGTTCTAATATGAAAAGCGATCTTCTCGATAAGGCCTCAGAAATTGTCAAAGACCCTCTTGTGCTCATCAATTTGGTTTCCCAGCGCGTCAAGCAACTCAACAGCGGCCGCTCCCCGTTGATTGCCACCCGCCCCAGCATGGGCGTGGCGGACATTGCTCTCACCGAGATCATCGAGGGCAAGATCAAGCTCATCTTCCGCGAGGCCCCATAAGCCCCGCTGAGAGCCAAGTAAACCACCCATGAGTGCGGAAATCGCCACCAACCGGAAAGCCGGGCGTGATTTTCATATTCTTGAGAAGTTCGAAGCTGGCCTCGAGCTCAAAGGCACCGAGGTGAAGTCCATCCGCGCCGGTAAAATCAATGTTTCCGATGCCTACGCACGCATCGAGAACAATCAGATCTTTCTCTACGGCTGCGATATCCAGCCTTGGCAAACGGCGGGCGATTGGTTCAACCACATGGCGAAACGCCCGCGCCGCCTCCTCCTCCACAAGCGGGAAATCCTCAAACTTTCCGTCGCCACCGCCGTCAAAGGCTGCAGCTTGCCGCTGCTGCGGATGTATTGGAAAGACCGCCGCGTGAAGGTGGAAATCGGCGTCGGAAAAGGCAAAACCCATTCCGATCAGCGCCAAGATCTCAAAGAAAAAGTGGAGCTCCGCGAGGCCCAGCGCTAGATGTCCCGCTTCAACCAGCGATAGGATTCCCCCACCTGTTCCGTGATACCCACCATCAGGCGGTTATGGCAGAAAATGGAACTCTAACGAATAGAAAGAGGGAGTCGCCGGAGTTCGCGCCATTGATGGACAACGAGATCCAAGGCATGGAAACCACAATCCACCAAAGGGCGAAATCTCAAATCTCAAATCTGAGATTTAATTGGCGGACAGGGAGGGATTCGAACCCTCGGTGACATTGCTGCCACACACGCTTTCCAAGCGTGCTCATTCGACCACTCTGACACCTGCCCTTGGAGGGCGGGACGCTAGGAACTCCATCTCCACTTGGCAACCCCTTTTTCAATTCTTTGTCGAATCAGCTCACTTTACCGAATTCAACGCTTTCGAGCGACCAGCTCGCTTCCCGGCTCACTTGATTCGAGCGAACCGAAAAGCCATGGTATTTAGCAGCGCCCGAGGTTCTGAAATTAAGTCAAATCACGCAATCACGTTATGCTTTAGAAAAGTTTATATTCTACCATACGGGTAAGTCAGCTTACCAAAATAAATGAATCGCCTTACTTTCGTTGCCTTCTGGATCACTCTTATCACCGTTGCCGGCATGGTCCAAGGCGCGACACTGGTCACCTTGGTAGATGCCCGCAACAGGGGCGGCACATCGGTAGGCAGCTTCGTAAACAATGAATTGCCAAGCTTCATGCTGGCTGCCAACTCGGGTCAATTTTCGATCCGCAATTCACCCTCTGTTGCGGTCGGCACTTGGGAATTCGCTGTGGATGTGTTCGGAATGGCCAAACTTCAATCCAGCAATACGCTCAATTTAAATAGTATCGCCG
>JBBRIB010000030.1:0-14143 GCA_038221745.1 Verrucomicrobiales bacterium | reverse complement strand
GCCAATTACACTGTAATGACGCTCGTTCTCGCGCTCTCCTATGGCGCCCGCGAGGAAATCGTTTTCGCCGCCCGCTCACTTGCTGCGGATGCGGTGGCTGGCAAGATCACTCCGGATGAAATTGATACCGCTCTTTTCGCCTCTCGTCTGCAAACCGCAGGCATCCCGGACCCCGATCTTTTGATCCGCACTTCAGGCGAGATGCGGGTTTCAAACTTCCTCCTCTGGCAGATCAGCTACTCGGAGATGGTGATCGTCAAAAAATTCTGGCCCGATTTTCGCCAGGGTGATCTCTTCGAAACCGTCAAAGAATACCAACGCCGCAACCGCCGCTTTGGCGCACTCTAACAAACGAAGCGAACCAGCTAATCTGTTGACATAACCCCTCAACTTGTCAAGCACTGCCGGAGGCCCGGATTGATTCGGTCTATGGTTCAACCGAGGCAGAACCCATCGCCCATTTTTCGCTCGATCAAGCGGATTCAGAAACCCTCTCCATCACGCGTGCCGGTGGCGGTCTCTGCTCAGGGTCCGCTGTGCCGGAGATGGAGCTTGGGATTATTTCCAATCGGTCCGCTTCGGAATCAAACGGATTTTCTATATAAAAGCTCTCCCCTTGGACCGCAGGCATCAGGCGAAAATCGATGATCCCGCACTGCGAAAGATACTAACAAAAATGGATTTCCCTGCGAATCCCTAAAAGTCATTTGCCTCCCCGCAGGCGAAAGGCGGCGTTTACGGAGGTGGTGGTGGCGAATTTCCTTTTCCTGCGATTCCATGATTGTCACGCCGTTGATTCAAGTCGTGATGTGGGGTGCATTGCCTCTATTTTTTCTTGGCAAGTTGTTCATCGCGAATTCCGCCGATGAAGAGCATCACGGCGGCAATGCAGATGCAGGAATCCGCCACATTGAAGGCCGGCCACCATCCGCCGCTGCTGGGGACGATTTTGTCATACAGTGGAAGCTTCACCGCTACAAAATCGACGACGTAGCCTTCAGACAGACGTTTCCAGAAGCCCGCATCGGCATATTCGGTAAGCAGGAATCCCTGGATGAGCCGATCTGTGAGGTTTCCGAAAATCCCGCAAAGCAATAGGGCCACCGCGAGTTTTGAAAGTGGGTGCTGGAATACCCCTTTTTTCCAAAAAATTCGAATCATGGTGAGGGCGATGATCGGGACAAACAAAAAGACGATGGGTGCCCAAGCCGTGCCGTTTCCAAAACCGAAGGCCACGCCCTGATTGTGGACGCGGACGAGATGGAAAACGTTTTCGATCACCGGCAGATCATACGCCTCATAGGACCACGGCGGCGGGAATTTCCCAATCGTCCAGAATTTGGTGATCTGATCGAGAACATAGAGCGGCAGCGTGAGGCAGAGGAGGAGTTTGGGGAAATTCATGGGAAATGGAAAAAGCGCGGTAAAAATGTTGCGGGCAGGTTTATTCCCAAAGATCGCCCAAGAGTCAACCCCGCTCCTGTCCCTGTTGGTAGGCCCTGAGAAACGGAAGAACTCACGGAATTACCCAGATTGTTTCTAAATCAGAAAATATGCGAAGCTCTCCGCAATCCATGCGATGCGGGTTTCCGCAGGATCTGGCTGAATCACCGGGATGAACGTTCTCGCTCTCACAATTCTCGTCAGCAGTTGTCTGGCGGGCATCTTCATTTGTTGCTTCGCCATCGAATACCACCGGCGCAGGCACAAATGCCTGGAACGCGATTCACTGCTCCCGCTTGAGGATGCGCCCGCCTCGAACACCCGCTCCAAATCCGCATGACCACCACGATCACCTACGACGACCACAGCGTCCGCCGCTTCATGACCGCCTCCATCTTCTGGGGGATTGTTGGCATGTTGGTGGGCGTTCTCGCAGCCACCCAGCTTTCTTGGTGGCAGATGAATGGGAAATTTTTAGAAGTCATCAGCTTTGGCCTTTTCAAGGCGGAAGGGCTTTCCTACATCACCTACGGTCGGATCCGTCCCTTGCATACCAATGCGGTGATCTTCGCCTTTGTGGGGAACATGGCCTTCGCGGGGATCTATTACTCCACCCAAAGATTGTGCAAGGTCCGCACGGCTTCGGATCTATTGTCCGCCATCCATTTCTGGGGCTGGCAGGCGATCATTCTGGGAGCGGCGCTCACACTTCCTGCCGGCCTTACCCGGGGGAAAGAATATGCGGAATTGATTTGGCCGCTCAACCTCGGCGTGGTGCTCATCTGGGTGGTCTTCGGTGTCAATTTCTTCTGGACCCTGGCAAAACGCAACGAACGCGCGCTCTACGTTTCCCTCTGGTTCTATATCGCGACGATTGTGACCATTGCGATGCTTTACATCGTCAATCACCTGTCCATTCCCACCTCATGGACGCATTCCTACCCGATCTTCGGCGGAGTCCAGGACGGGCTGGTGCAATGGTGGTATGGCCACAATGCCGTGGCCTTCTTCCTCACGACGCCGATTCTCGGCATCATGTATTACTTCATCCCGAAAGCCGCAGAGCGCCCGGTCTATTCCTACCGCCTCTCGATTATTCACTTCTGGGCGTTGGTCTTTATTTATATCTGGGCCGGCCCGCATCATCTTCTCAACACCTCGTTACCCACGTGGCTGCAATACCTTGGCATGTTGTTTTCACTCATGCTATGGGCACCTTCATGGGCAGGCATGCTCAATGGCCTGCTGACCCTGCGTGGGGCATGGGATAAACTTCGCACCGATCCCGTCCTCAAGTTCTTTGTCGCGGCTGTCACCTTCTACGGCATGGCCACATTTGAAGGTCCGCTGCTTTCCATCCGTGTCGTCAATGCCCTTTCCCACTACACGGACTGGACGGTGGGACACGTGCATTCCGGAGCGCTAGGCTGGAATGGCTTCATGGCGGCGGGCATGTTTTACTGGCTCGCGCCACGCCTTTGGAACACCAAGCTATGGTCCAAATCCCTCGCAAACATGCACTTCTGGATCGGTTTGGTGGGAATCCTTCTCTACGTCGCCTCAATGTGGGCGGCTGGGATCATGCAGGGCCTGATGCTGAGCGAGGTCAACCCGGGTGGGGCAACCTTGAAGTATGAGTTCATCGAAACCCTCCAGCAGATCAAAATATTCTATATCTTCCGCTCCTTTGGCGGCGCACTTTACCTGCTGGGTTTCATCCTCTGTGCGGTGAATATTTTCATGACGGCGCGTTCTGGCACCGCCACGGATGCCACGGCAGAGGTCATTTTGCTGGAACGTGAACAGAAGGACCGCATGCGTTTGAGTGAAGCGTTCAAAAGTGATCCTGTCACCCATGCTATTCTTGCGCTCGCCTTCATGATTCTATGGTTCTTTCTGCCACCCCATGCGGATAAGGCTGCATTCGTTGTCTCCGTTCTACTTGTCGTTCGCGCGGTGAAATTGTTTAAGAAGAATGGCAATCAATGGTCCGATTTCTTTGATCGCCTGATCGAAAACTATCTGCCTTTCACCGTTCTCATCTTCCTCGCCGCCGCCATCGGTGGGGCGGTGCAGATCATTCCTTCACTGATGGTGAATAAAGCCGCCAATGTGGATGAGCGGATCCAGGTGCTCTACACCCCGCTGGAGCTGGCAGGGCGTGATCTTTACGTTTCCGAGGGCTGCTACAACTGTCACTCGCAGATGATCCGCACGCTGGTCCCGGATGTCCTGCGCTATGGTCCTGCGGAAAACCAAGGCTATAGCCGCCTCGGGGAATCGCTCTATGATCACCCGTATCAATGGGGATCGAAACGGACAGGCCCGGACCTCGCGCGTGAGGGGGGGGACATCGTCAAAGACTCCAAAATCATGCGCGGCGGCAAGCGGGACAATCTCTGGCATTTCAATCATTTGCTCGATCCACGCCAGACATCACCCGGCTCCAATATGCCGCCCTATCCATTTTTGTTCGATACCAAGGCGGATTTCAAATCCCTGCCCACCCGCATCGCGGTGCAAACCCGCCTCGGTGTGCCGTGGCCTGCCCTGTCCAAGGATGAGATCGAGCAAAGCGCCCGCGATCAGGCGATGGAGATCGCCGGTTCACTGGTGAAGGCTGGCGCCTTCCTACCAAAACAGCCGGATCTCAGCCAAGAGGCTCTCCGCAACCAATTTGCAGAGAGCAAGGCCATCGCAGTGATTGCCTATCTTCAAAAACTCGGGGCCTACCAAGAGGTCAAGCAAGCACCCGCTCAAGAAGGCCGCCCACTCGATCCTGACAGCTATCGCAAATCCTCGGCTCAAGCAGATCCCAAACACTAAACTCCAGTTATCATGTTCAAATTATTTCAGTTTGCGGATAGCGCCGTCGCGATGGCAATTCTGGCCTTCTTCTTCACGGCGGGAATCTTTATCTACACCACCGTCAGAGCCTTGAAGTTACCGAAAGAACGACGCGAAAAGTTGGCAAACCTGCCGCTCGATGATTCCCATCCGATCACCCCTGACAAATCACCCCATGTCCTCTGATCCTGAAATCAAAGTCGCATCCTACGCCAGCAAGAAGGGCGAAGTGGTCATCCGCCCTCATGAATACGATGGCATCCAGGAATATGATCAGGTTTTGCCTAATTGGTGGTTGTTCATCTTTTACGGTGCTTTGGTATTCTTCGTGGTTTTCTGGCTGGCATACTATCAATTCGGGATGATGACCACGGATGCGGAGAGGGTCTCCGCCGGTATGGGTAAAATCACCAGGGCGAAGGCAAAAGCCATGGACGAAATGCTGGCGAAGCTGGATGATGACGCCTTCCTCACGCAATGGGTGAAAGATGACAAAACCGTGGCAAACGGGCGGGAGTCATTCATGGCAAACTGCACCGCATGCCATGGCCAGGATCTATCCGCCAAGATGGTGATCGCCCCCGGTCAAGTCGTCCCGCTGCCTGGCCTGCCACTCAATGACGGGGTGTGGCAGTATGGCTCCAAGCCGATGGATCTTTTCAAACTGATCAACAACGGCACGCCTCCAGACAGCAGCGGCCATAATGGCGCGAAAATGGAGGCATGGGGGCAGAAGATGGCTCCTCTGAAAATCGTCGAGCTTGTTTCCTTTCTCATCAGGGAAAATCCAAAAGATTTCCCGTCAACCTCGAACTAACATTCATCCTTCGTGTCAGACCAACCCAACAGCATCAGGCGCCCGAATCTCGATTCGGTGACGACGATCAATGCGGATGGATCCCATCATATTCTCCATCCCACGGATGTGCGGGGGAAGTTCACGACGGCGCGGCATTGGGTGGCGGGACTGTTGATTCTGGTTTATGCCGCACTGCCGTGGATTCCGGTGAATGGCGCACCGGCGGTTTTCTTCGATGTGGAAATGCGGCGTTTCCATTTTTTCGGGCTTACCATGGTGGCGCAGGATTTATGGGTGCTTTTCTTTGCGATCAGCGGGCTGGGGTTTCTCTTGTTTGTGATCACGGCGGTTCTAGGTAGAATCTGGTGTGGCTGGGCTTGCCCTTACACGGTGTTTCTGGATCACGTTTTCCGACGGATCGAGCGCTGGATTGATGGAGATTCGGTTGCGAGGCGGAAACTTGCGGCAGCACCGGCGGGTTTGGGGAAAATTTCAAAACGGGCTTTAAAACATGCTCTCTATCTACTTGTATCCGCGCTCATCGCCCATCTGTTTCTATCCTATTTTGTTTCACTTTCCCGGCTTTACAGCTTCATGAAGCAGGGGCCATTGGAACACGCTACCTCCTTTGCGGTGGTAAGTTTCCTTGCCTTGATCTTATACTATTGTTTCGCCCATTTCCGTGAGCAATTCTGCGTCCTGATGTGCCCGTATGGCAGGCTGCAATCAGCTCTATCGGATGACGATACGATGATCATCGGCTACGACGAAAAGCGTGGTGAACCTCGCGGTAAAGCCACTGATCCAACGGCAGGTGCCTGTATCGATTGCAATCGTTGTGTGACGGTCTGCCCCACTGGCATTGATATTCGCAATGGTTTGCAAATGGAATGCATCGGTTGTGCGGCATGCATCGATGCGTGTGATGAGATCATGGTGAAACTCAAGCGTCCCACTGGCTTGGTGCGCTATGATTCGTCCCGAGGTCTTGCGGGAGAGAAACGGCGTATCCTGCGCCCACGGTTGTTAGCCTATGGTTTCTTGGGTTTGCTGGGACTCACCGCTTTGGGGGCTACGGCATTTTTCCGCGCCAAGCCGATGAATGCGGATGTGACGAGGATGCGCGGCCCATCATTTTACAGCGATCCGCAGGTGGTGCGGAATCATTTTCAAGTGCGGCTTTTCAACAAGCGCAATCAGCCGATGTCTTTTTCACTGGAGCTGGATAATCCGCCACCGGGCTATGCCATCACCGGCCTGGGTGGAGGAATCACCCTGCCGGCGCTGCAAGAAACTGCCAGGCCACTGGTGGTGATCGTGCCCAACGCCGATTACAAAGGACCGCGCAAATTGGTTATCAAAATCCACGCGATGCCGGGCGATGCAACGGTCACGCGTGAAGTGGAATTTCTCGGACCCAACCCTTATTTCTTTAAACCATGAAAATCATATTCCGCCCCTGGTTGTTTGTCATATTCGCCTTCATGCTGCTGTTGGCTGCATGGACATCACTCATCTTCATCGCGACGAAGTATTCTCCCAAGCCAATCGTGCTGGAGACGGTGAAATCCCGCTGAAAATACGATGGATGCCGTTCACACCACTCTGGGAGCATTGGTCGCCGGGCTTGTCACCAGCGTCCACTGCGTGGGAATGTGCGGCCCAATCGCGTGCGGGCTTGCGGCGATGCCTGCGAGTGAGGGTGAGCGGATGCTCGCGGCAAGTTCCTATCATGTTTCCCGGCTCACTTCGTATGCCATCGTCGGGGCGATTTGCGGGGCGGTGGGCCAGCAGCCATTGCAGTGGGTTTTCCATTCGCCAGCGGTCCTGCTGCCGTGGTTGTTGGTGATCGTTTATCTGATGTTCGCCTTCGGGCTTGAGAAGAAGTTGCCACGGCCGGCCGCTTTGCTCAGGTATGCGGCGCGGTGGCGATTCAAGACCTCGCGCATGACCCCGGTCCGCAGCGGGTTGGCACTTGGATTCCTAACACCCTTGTTGCCGTGCGGGCCGCTTTATCTATTGTTTGGGGCCGCCTTGCTCAGTGGTTCCGGTTGGCGGGGTGCGGAGTTCGCATTGGCCTTCGGCCTTGGGACGGTGCCGTTGTTATGGTTGGCGCAAACCCAACTGCACCGGATGAAGCGGAATCTGACTCCGCAACTCATGGTGCGCATTCAACGGGGCCTGGCCTTGACGGCGGCGCTGGTGATGATGTGGAGGCTGCATGATACATTGCCGGGCATGCGGAATGAACCGGATCAACTCCCGTCCTGTTGCGAGGAACCTACAACTCCCGAATAGGATGGCGAATTGTTTACATTGTGGAACTCCCTTTGCGGTTGCGGCGAAAAGCGACGAACGTTTCTGCTGCAAGGGATGCGAATTTGTCCATGAGCTGATCCATGATGAAGGATTGGATCGCTACTACACTCTTCGCAATGACACTCCAGTAAAGCCGGTGCGTGGCATTCCATTCGAGGCGCACGACTTCACCTGGCTCACGGAACGGGTGGGGGAGATGGAGGCTGACAAAGAGCCCGGTGCGAGGGTGGAGGGGGACTTTTCACTGGATGGGATTTCCTGCATCGGCTGTGTTTGGCTGGTTGAGAAAATCTTCCTGCGGCAGCCCGGTGCGCTCGAGGCCGCTGCCCATCCTGCGACGGGGCGAGTGCATTTTTGTTGGCGGACTGGAGAGACGGATCTGCCGGGTTTCGCGCGTGAATTGGTTTCATTCGGTTATACGCTGAGTGCCCGGCGGAGTGGGAACGGTGTCTCAGAGTCCGGGCAACTTGGCGCACGCCTGGGCCTTTGCGGGGCATTCATGCTCAACGCGATGGGCTTCACCTTGCCGAGCTATCTGGGCATGCCGAGCAGCTTCGCTTTTTCCGGGCTTTTTCAATTGGTAGGCCTGCTGACGGCCACGCTCTCGATGTTGGTGGGTGGCAGCTACTTCATCAAACGGGCGTGGCAGGCGGCGCGGATAAAGACGCTTCATATCGATCTACCGATCGCACTTGGATTGATCCTTGCTTACATCGGCTCGATCATTGGCTGGGCGTTGGAGATCCATGGGTTGATGTATTTTGATTTTGTCTGCACCTTCGTTTTTCTGATGTTGGCAGGACGGTATTTTCAGCTCTCAAGCATGGAGAAAAACCGGCGGCGTTTGCAGCGGCAGAGGCCCGTTCCAGAGACGCTGCGCTCACCGGACCAGGCGGAGCGGCTTTCTCTAGCGGAGATCACCGCTGGCTGCCGGTTCGAGCTGGAGCCTGGGCAAGCAGCACCCGTATCAGCGATGCTCGATGGCGAGGCAGCGGATTTTTCCCTCGAATGGATCAGCGGTGAGGCGGAATCACAATTGTTTCCGGTGGGTCGCCCGTTGCCGGCTGGCGCGATTTATCTGGGCAAATCTCCGGTGGTGATGAAAGCGCTGGAGACGTGGGCGGAATCCATGTTGGCGCGACTCGTGGCGAACGATAGGCCGGCGGTGCGCGTGCCGGGGTTGGAAAAATTATTGAGGTATTATTTACTGGTGGTTTTGATGATGGGGGTCGCTGGATTTTTATGGTGGAACGCCCATCATGGAGCGGCAGCGGCATTGCAGGTGATGATTTCGGTGTTTGTGGTTTCCTGCCCTTGTGCCTTGGGAGTCTCGCTGCCGATGGCGGATGAAATCGCGGGGGCGATGATGGAGAAGCTGGGGGTCTTCATCCGTCAACCTTTGCTCTGGTCGCGGCTGCGGCGGGTGAAAACCTTGATTTTTGATAAGACCGGGACTCTCACGTTGGAGCGGCCGAAACTGATCAATACGGAGGCCATCGATCATTTAACAGGCGATGCGCGCTTGGCTCTGGCCCGGCTGACGGCGGGTTCGCTGCATCCGGTTTCACGCACTCTGCTCGAAGCCTTGGGGAAAGAGGGGCAGCGATTGTTGAGGGAGAATGTGGCGGTTTCCATCATGGATGTGCCGGGTGAGGGGCGATATTATGAAGCAGATGGCGTAGTCTGGTCGCTTGGGAAACCGGCGTGGAAATCAACTGAAAGCGCATCGAACCATGACGCGGAACTTTGCTGCGCTGGCAAGGTGGTGAGCCATTTCATTTTCAAGGAATCGCTACGTGCCGATGCGATCACCGCGCTCGCGGAACTGGGCGCGCGCGGCATGCGCCGGGTGATGCTTTCTGGGGATCGCCCGGAAAAGGTGGCGGCTGTTGCGAAGAGCCTGGGGATCTCCCCGGCAGATGCGCACGCCTCGCTGCTGCCGATGGAAAAGGAAGTGATCGTGCGCGAGCTCGATCTGGGGGATACCCTCTACCTTGGCGATGGCGCGAATGACTCGCTCGCCTTCAACGCCGCCTGGACCACGGGCACGCCGGTGGTGGACCGAAGCCTGTTGGAAACGAAGGCGGATTTCTATTTCATGGGCCAAAGTTTAGGCTTCCTACCGCAGCTTTTTGATGTTGCGAAGCGCCGCTGGCAGGTGGTGCGGGTGGCGTTCGCTTTTGCGCTGCTCTACAATCTGACGGTGGTGGCGATCTGTCTGTATGGGCAGATGAGTCCGCTGTTGGCGGCCATTTTGATGCCGCTGAGCTCCATAATTTCCCTTGTCATCGTGGGCGTCGGGATGCGCTGGATGAAACCGCCTGACAGAAAGGTTGATCTCCAGCGGGAGACTTCCTATTCTGGCTTTAGGAAATTGAGTGACCTGCCGCAAATTATGTCCCGAGAGATTCATGAATATGACAACGCGCTTTTAGAGAAGGTTCGGCACAGCACACTATTCGAGACCTATCAGGATGCCTTCCGCAGCGCCACCGGGCTGCCTTTGCGTTTGGTGGGCGCAAATGTCGAGCAATGGTGTCTAGACGAGGCGAGCGAAAACCGCAGCCCGTTTTGCGAAACTCTGAACCTCTGCAAAAGTGCGTGTGCCGCCTGCATCGAGACCAATCAAAAGCTCATGGTGGCTGCGGCTGCAAACGGCCCGACAACGTGCCATTGTTTCGCCGGACTGACGGCCACTGCGGTGCCGGTGCGTGCGGGACCGCAGTTGATCGGGTTTTTAAAAACAGGACAGGTTTTCAATCGGGTTCCAGCACCTCATTCCTTCCAGCAAGTTTCCAAAACCCTGCTGCGTCAGGGGCTGTCTGAGGCCGACGTCGGGAAACTCAGCGAGGCGTATGAGCAGACGCGCAGTGTCGAACCGGAGCGTTATCAAAGCATGGTCACTCTGCTGGCCACCTTCGCGATGCAGCTTGGCACGCAGGCGGAAAAGCTTATCGTCGTCCAAGATGGCAGCGAGCCACCGACAATCGGGAAGGCCCGTGCATTTATTGAGGAAAACCTGGCGGACCCGCTGCCGCTCGCGCTCGTCGCCCGCAAGGCCGGTGTGAGCGAATCCCATTTCTGCCGGATCTTCCGCGAGGGGACCGGCCTCACACTCACCGACTACGTCAACCGCCGCCGCATCCAATGGGCGAAGAAGGAGCTACTGAAGTCTGAGACGCGGGTTTCAGAAATCGCTTTTAAAATCGGCTACCAATCGCTCTCCCAATTCAACCGCAGCTTCGCCCGGGTGACCGGCCGTTCGCCCACCCGCTTTCGGGCGGAGGAGCTGCTGGAGTTGACAAATTAGGAGGCGCATTCTCAAAGCCCGCGGAATTCCGAAGCGCTGTGGCGCGGGAACTGGTCCTGGATTTTTCCCGGCTCACCCCCTTCGGTTCCTACGAATCCCTGATGCGGCCGCATCAAGGATTTGTAATTGGTTCCACGGTGGTGTCACCGCTTGCCGCAAAAACCGCTTTTGGATTACTTGAATCCTGGAAGAATCGATTTATGCCGGACCACGATGAGAAGCGCGTTTACAAATTATCGATGCGGCCGCATCAAGGATTTGTTTCGTGTAAATAAACATTTCGCGCCTTTGTGAGATGTATGGACGTTTTTGACATTTGAGAATGTCTGAATTTCAGGGGTGAATCTGCTGGGATCGTTACCACGAAATAGACGGTGGAGTTTCTGGATGCCACCTAATCTTGATCGACTGCTGAACTTCAGGAGTCAGACTGAAGAATACACCAATAAAGGCTAGCACTGAATCGCTAGTCACCAGGGCCGGTGGAAGCCGGGATCAACCGCCTTTCACAGCCCGCGGAATTCCGAGGCGAGCTTCTTGGCGGTGGCGATGGTGTTGCGATGGAGTTTGGCGGTGAATTCCGGCTGCCTATTGTAGCCGCCGCCATAGAGCACGGCCACGGGGATGCGGTTTTTGATGAAGGCTCGCAGCAAGACATCATCGCGTCGCTGGATATCCTTGAGCGAAAGATGCATTTGGCCAAAGCGGTCGTTGCGGTGATTGTCCGCGCCGGAGATCCAGATGACGAGGTCCGGGGCAAAGGCATCCAAGGCACCTGCGAGGCTGGAGAAGAGTTGTTTCAAATACATCTCCCCCTCGACGTAGCGGACGGTCTCGATATCAAGGGTGCTGGCCACTTTGCGCGTTGGGTAGTTTTTCCCGACATGAATGGAGTAGGTGAAAACGCGGGGATCATTTCCTAACAATGCAGCGGTGCCGTTGCCTTGGTGGGCATCAGTATCAACGACCATGATCTTGATGTTCGGCTGCTTGTCCTGGATGTCGCGGATGGCGATGGCGATATCATTGAAGACGCAATAGCCCTCGCCATGCTCGCTGAACGCATGGTGGGTGCCACCTGCCAGACAGACGCCCACGCCCTCTTCCAGTGCGGCATGACAGGCGAGGCGGGTGGCCTCGACCTCGGTGACGCTGCGCTGATAGAGGCGCGGCGTGACGGGCAGCCCCAGCAGCAGTTGTTCCTTGCGCCCGAGCAGGCCGGATTCGATTTTCTCGATGTAGCCGACCTCGTGCACGCGCCGGAGCAGATGGGCGCTGGCCGAGCGGACCTCGATGATTTCCTCTGGCACGAGGATGCCCCCGTCCAGCAGCATATCCTTGGAGACGCGGAATTTATCCATCGGGAACGGGTGTCCCGAGGGCAGTTCGAGTTCGAGTTCCTTTGAATAAAAGCAGCGCATGGTTCCTGCCACAAGTAACGGCCAAAACCGGCCATTTCCAAGCGGGAACTCGTGATCACCTGAAATCATCTTCATCCGGGGATTGCCTAGCCGCAGAAAACCCTTCATGGATCTTCCGCCAAACCTGCCAAAACGATGCTTAAAATGACAAAATCCCTTTTTCTCTCATTTGTGCTTTTCACTTCTGGAGCCGCCCTTTCGCCTGCGGCGGATTTCTCCTTCGATCTGCTGCGCGAAAAAGCCCGCAAGCTGGCTGCCGCACCCCACGAGGAATCGAAATTGGAACTCGCGGAATTTTGGAAAAAACTCAGCTACGATCAACACCGTGACATCCGTTTTAAAATGGACTCCGGGCTGTGGGCCGCAGACAAGGGCGCGTTTTCGATCGATTTCTTCCACCCCGGCTGGACGGCGAAGAAGATGGTGGATATCTATCAGGTTTCAGGTGGCAAAAGCGAGTTCAAGAAATTCGATCAAAGCCTCTTCAACTATGGCAAACAAAAAATCCCCGCCGGCACACCACCGCCGCCGGACTATGCGGGTTGGCGCGCGCGGACGCATTTGAACTCGCCGGATTACATGGATGAATTTCTCGTTTTCCTCGGTGCCAGCTATTTCCGGTCCATCCCGGCAAACGCGCCTTACGGGCTTTCCGCGCGCGGTCTCTCGATGAATAGCGGCCTGCCGGGAGTGCCGGAAGAGTTCCCGGACTTCAGCCAATTCTATTTGGAAAAACCCGCCAAGGACGCCAAGACGCTGCGGGCCTGGGCGCTTTTAGGCGGGCCGGGTGTTTCCGGGGCCTATCAGTTTACGGTTACGCCGGGCAAGGAAACCGTGATGGACATCGAGGCGGAAATCACCCTGCGGCGGCCCATCCAACAATTGGGTCTCGCGCCGTTTTCCAGCATGTTCTGGTTCGGCGAGGGCACCCACCCGCGGCCCTACGATTTCCGCCCGGAAGTGCATGATAGCGATGGTGTGCTGATGGAATTAGAGAGTGGAAATTTACACTACCGCCCGTTGGGCCACACGCCTGGACAATACCGCCATTGTATCTTTACGTTGGAAAAACCGCGCTCATGGTCGCTCCTGCAACGTGACCGTTTGTTTTCCTCCTATGAGGATCCCGAGGCCCGCTACCACGACCGCCCGAGCGTAAAAGTCGAACCAATCTCCGGCTTTGATCTCGGGAAACTCCACCTCATTGAGCTGCCAACGCCGGACGAAACAGAGGATAACATCGTTCTGCTGTGGGAGCCGCAGCCGATGCTTGAAGTCGGCAAGCCATTCCGTTTTCACTATCGTCTCCGCTGGATGCGCGATCCCGAGCCATCGGGCATTTTCGCCGTGAGAGCCACCCGCGCCGGACACCCCGTGCAGAAGCCGCACCAAGTGCTCATGACCATCGATTTCGCCAAACCCCTCACCCCGCAAGCCAAAGTCGGCGATCCGAAATGGGATGATATCTCCAAGCTGAAGGCGGCGGTCACGATCAACCAACAATCCGTAAAACTCATTCATGTCGGCGTAGCAGACATCAGCATGCCAAATGTGGACGACGTTCCTGCGGGCCTTGGTCGAGGAAAGCAACTCCACATGCCGCAAGTCCTTCGCGCCTTCTTCGTCTGTGAGCCACCTGAAAATCTCAATGAAATGGACATGACCTGCGAACTCCAGGATGAAACCGGCAAGGCAGTTTCCGAGCGCTGGGTTTATCTGTGGAGAAAGTGAGCACCCTGAATCCCGGGTCAATCACCAGGGCGATTGGCTGGCTAGGGCACTGTCGCGGGGCGGTTTGAGTGAGGAGGCGGATGGCTTCGGCACGGTGCTCGGTGTAGTGGTCAAAGGCGGCGTTGAGCGAGGTGAACTTTTCCTGTGGGATGAGCGCAAGGATGGCCCCTCGTAACAGGGCTAGGTTTTTAGCCCCCGTGGGTTTGCGGCGCACGCTGCGGTCTTCGCGCCAGCGGGTGGCGTCGCGCCGCCAGTGGTTCTTGTTTTCCACCG
>JBBRIB010000029.1:0-14149 GCA_038221745.1 Verrucomicrobiales bacterium | reverse complement strand
GTACGCTTCCGAGGTATAAGTGCCGCCCACCCGGTAGAAGCCTCTTGGCCGGGTGGCGGCGGGGGCATGCAGGAAAGATGCGGTGCCATCTAATGGATTGAGCGTGGTGAGCGACTGCCATAAAGCCTCGCTTGGATTTTGGGAATAAGTTAGATCGTAGCTCCCTGGCGGTGCCACGATGGCAAGCGAGAAACCACTACCGGGTTGCAAACTTGCTTGCGTGATCTCCGCCACTTTGAGCGATACCTGAGGCGTCCAGACGATTGCGCCTTTTGCATTGAACAAAAAGATCAGCGAACATGCCACGGCAAGTGTAGAGCGACTCATAAGAATGCTTAAATATAAGGAAATCCGTAGTTTCTTCAAGACATTCTTCAGATGTCGCAGGGACAAAAGAAAAGCGCGCATTGGATATCCCCCCGGATCTCTCAATGCGCGCTTTTTTCTAGGCCGTTCTCGCTTTGACCTTGGTCGCTTAACTTCCCCCCGGAGATTAGACGATTCAAATGTGGCTGAGCGTTTTGAAGGCTGAAGTCCGGCTTGTGACGGAGCACTCGCTGAACAACCTCAAATTACCTGAATTTCAGGGGAACAAAAGCAATTTAGAGTCCCAATCCCGGCCAGGTGGTCCCAAAAACGGCCACAAGTGTGCCAACTTCAGGCAATTGCCAATCGGCGGGTAGAAAAACCATCGGTTTGACCAAGCGCGTGCCTTCCAAGTCACGGTTCAGTGAGCCAAGCACAGCCTTGTAACGTCGGTCTGCGACCGTCGATGGCAGGGAATCGCGCGAAGTTCGCCACTATCTTGCAACTCTTTCGCTTCGACGTTCAAAGAGACGCATATGAAGCGGCATAGTTTCCTGCCTTACGGGCCTTGCCATCTTCATTCATGTTTGCCAGCTTTCACGGATGATTCCCCAACAAACTGATGCGAAATCGCCCCCGGCTTTGGTGTTTTGGATGATATGGTTCGCCATTCTCAACGGGCTGGTGTTAATCCAGTTTTTTGTCGGAGGAGGTATCCCTAGAGGTGAGGATCAAGGCAATCCGCCTGTCATGTTTCTGGCTCTTGCGGTTGTCCTTGCAATCGTCGCAATGGGCATCCGCTTTGTGCTGATCCCTCGAATCAAGGAACTGCCCAAGAAGCTACCCGCAATGATCATCGGCCTCGCCCTTTCCGATGCCATCGGGTTTGTGGGAATCTTTGCTTTAGGTAACAAATTCCCCGCCACCCAACTTCTGCTATTCGGCTGCGCCGTTGGCTGCATCCTCTGCTTCGCCCCGTTTTACGCGAAGCCTTTTG
Organism: Verrucomicrobiales bacterium; assembly: GCA_038221745.1. Lineage (GTDB taxonomy): Bacteria > Verrucomicrobiota > Verrucomicrobiia > Verrucomicrobiales > Akkermansiaceae > Luteolibacter. Next base: position 12,846 of record JBBRIB010000029.1, on the reverse strand, counting down.
TTGATAAAGGACATTTCCGGTGATGCTGCGCTTTTTCCAAAAGCATCTCCAGGATACGCCTCATACCCTTGGGTTGAGAAGGCAACCTCCTTTCCGCCCTCTGCGGTAGGCTTGTTGAGACGTCGGCCTGCGACTGCCGTCACCAAAGAATCGCGCGAAACTGGGTCATGGTGTGTTCGCAAGAACCTAACGCCAAAGCTCGCACGCATGCGCCGCGAAGCCCGCGCCGAAGGCGGTGAGCCACAAGCGGTGATCTGCCTTTGAGGTGTTGGAGAGACGCTTCTCCAGCGCGAACAGCACCGCCGGGCTGCTCATGTTGCCATGATCATTGAGAATTTGTCGCGTCTCGCTGAGTGAGAAGGGGATCACGCTTTCCAACGCCTCCACCACATCACGCCCGCCGGAGTGGGCGATTACCTGATCTGGCTCTGCGGTTCTCCGCGCATAAAGTTCCGCCACGGCTTCTCCTGCGAGACTTGGCACCGCGCGGTGCAATTGGTTTTTCAAACGCCCGCCTGAATTTACAAAACGGATCTTCTCCCTCTCCGCAGGCCGATGGGTGGTGGTGAAATGCCCGGCTTGCCAATCGCCTTCCTTGCCCTCGCCCGTCCAGATCACCGCTGCCGCACCATCGCCGAACAGACAAAGGCTGATCAGCACGCCCGGATCATCATCGGCAAAAAACGCTGCGGAACAAATCTCCACCGCCACCGTGGCCACCACGGCCTTGGGGTTTGCTGCTAAATATCCTTGGGCCGCCCGCATCAAAGGGATGGCGGCACCGCAGCCAAGGCCAACGAGATCCAGCAAATAGACATCCTCCCTCATTCCTAACATTTCAGCCACATGGCTGGTCACGCCCGGGCAAAGATAGCCGGTGCAGGTGCAGAGAAACAAGGCATCCACCTCACTGGCGAGATGTCCGGATTTTTCCAAAGCCTCCTTCACTGCCAGGCTTGCGAGGGCGGGCGCTTCTTTTTCGAAAGTCCGGTTCAATTGCTCCGCCCCTTGGGTGAAGGCTGCATCGATCACGGGAAGCGCCAGATTCCTCCGTGTGATCCCGGAGTTTCCATTTGTTAGGATTTTTTCCAACAATGAAGCCGAGCGCGGCTTGAGGGATTCCAACAACGTGCCCTTTCCCATCGCCTGCCAGCATTCTTCTTGGGTGAACGAATTCGGTGGGACTGCGGTGGCGATTGATTTGAGATACATCAGTGGAAAGGAAATCTAACGAATCAGAGTAAGCATCGATTGAAATGGCAATAAACGGGCGCTCGCCAGCGATTGCAACAAGGATCTGCCTCCAGACTCCAGCATAAAATGATGCATCACCCCGGCCGCCGCCAGCCGCCGCCTGAATCGCTGCCGCAGGGATTTCCGGATCGTATTCACCGTGACTTGCCATGAGGTCCCGCCCTCGGACCACGCCGCCAGCGGCTGAAGAGCGCACTCGGCAGCTTGAAATGCCATCGACATGCCATTGCCCGTGAAGGGCGGAATCATGCTCTCCGCATCGCCCAGCGAGAGCACGCCTGGAATAGCGGTCTGCCGCCCAAGTTCAAATCCTGCAACGGCGGAAAACGAAGCATCCCGCCACTCGCAAGCGCGTAACACTGAAGTAAGTTCCTCGTTTCCTCCCGCCGCCAGATATGCTGGGAGCAAATCCTTTCCCACCGCCTTGATCGTGCGATCCAACTTAAAAAGCCCGCACACATTCGTCCATCCCTCTTCCACTCCTGCGAGGCCGGCATAGCCATTGCTGCCGCCATGCATTTCCAAATCCGCGCTTTGGGAAGGATACCGGACATGCGCTTTGAGGCCGATCCATGATCCGTTCCGGGGTCTTCTTCCCGCAGCCCACACTTGGCCTGCTTGAGAGACGGGTGATGCACGGGTTCCCGTTCTAACAAATCCGCCGGTTGCCACCACACGTTGCCGCAGCCGCTCATCAAGCAGATGGCGGGAGATGCCATAAGCGGGTTTCTTGAGCGCATCGCGATGCAGCAGTTTCCCCGCATCATACCATTCCATCGAGCGATGCAAGCTTGCATCGTCAAACAGGTCCAGGATCCCAAGTGCGCCGAGGGTTTGAGTGCTCACCCCGGAAATGAATTCTCCACAAACCCGGTGGCGTGGGTAGTGACCAGCTTCCAACACCGTCACGGGCACACCTGCCAGCCGCAAGCCTGCCGCCAGCGAAAGGCCCGCCAAGCCACCTCCGGCAATCGTGATTTCCTCTTTCAAATGCGACATGCTACCACGCGCCTCGCCCCGCGCCATGTGGAAGTTTCACGAATCTGCCAATGTCTTTCATCCAGCCCCAGGAACTCCAGCATCTCGCCTTTCGCAAAGCCCGCATCAATGCTCACATGCATGTCATGCCGCGTCACCCGATTGATGATGGGGTGCAGCAGATTTCCTAACAAATGCGGCAACCGGCTGCGGTCCGGCTCATTGAAAATCAGCACATCGAAGCCCGCAACCCACCGTCCTAATACCGCCAACGCTGCTTGCTCAAAGTGATGGAGAAACAAATTCGCCACCAGGATCCCGCCGCTCTTCGGGGTGGGTTTTGTAAAAAGATCGCCCTCGTGCCAAGTCACCCGCTGCGCCAGTTTCTCCGGTCGCAGAGCTAAATCATAGGCGGCGACGGACGCTTGCGGAAACAAGTTCGCCATCTCGCCACTAAGCGCCCCATCGCCTGCGCCGATTTCAACAATTCCAAATGCCGCCGCTCTGGGGAAACGCTTGAGTTCGCCATACACCCAGCGCTCGTTTCCCATCAGGAAATTGATCCGCCGGAGATCCTTGCGGCTTCGGATCGCCTCGGGATCATCGCCCGGCAAGCTGTCCAGGATCTCAGGGATGACGCTGCGCGCTGGCAAAGTAAAATCCCTAACTGATGTGCGTCTGATAGGCCGCTGCATCCAGCAGTTTTTCAAACTGGCTGGTGTCTTTTACTTTGAGTTTGAAGATCCAGCCCATGCCATAAGGGTCCGTGTTCACCAGCGAGGGATCAGCCTCTACCGCGGGGTTCACCTCCACCACTTCTCCGCCCAGCGGTGCGTAAATGTCACTCGCTGCCTTCACGGATTCCACCACCGCGGTGGGGTCACCCATATCCACCGCGCGGCCCATCGTGGGTAGCTCGACGAAGACGACATCGGTAAGTTCTTCCTGAGCGTGATCGGAGATTCCCACGGTGGCGACATCGCCTTCAAGGCGTGCCCATTCGTGCGAGGTGGCGTAACGGAGGTCTGATGGGGTATTCATGAGTGGTTCGTTGAATTCAATCGTTATGATAACTTCTGTTTCTTATAAAATGGCTTTTTCACCACTTGCGCGGGGTAAACATTTCCGCGCACTTCGATTTGCAGCGCTGTCCCGATTTTAGAGAACTCGGCTGGCAGGTAGGCCATGCCGATCCCGATCATCAACGAGGGCGAAAGCACGCCGCTGGACAATTCGCCGATCACACTGCCATCCGCCGCAAGCACCGGATAGTGGGCGCGGGGTGGGGGCCCTTTTCCCAAATATTGAATCGCGGTGAGCTTGAGCGCAGGTCCGTTGGATTTCTGCTCGGCCAGCACCTCGCGGCCCATGAAATCGCCTTTCTCAAGATCACAGAAAAATCCCAATCCCGCCTCGATGGGCGAGCGCCCGGGTGAGAGATCATTGCCATTGAGAGGATAGCACATTTCCAAGCGCAGCGTGTCCCGCGCACCAAGGGCACAGGGCTTTGCACCGGCTGCGATGAATTTTTCCCACGCCGCAATCCCATCAGCCGCAGGCGTGAAGAACTCAAACCCATCCTCGCCCGTGTAGCCGGTGCGACAAACGATCGCTCCCGATGCCAAAGTAGCGATCCCATTGCGCGGTGGCAAAGTTTCGCCCGGGCAAACTTTCGCAAAAACCGCTTGAGATTCCGGCCCCTGCACTGCCATGCCTGCCCAGAGATCGCTCTCATTTCGCAGGTCGGCACCTTCCTCAAGATGTTTGGCCAGCCAGAGAAAATCCTCATCGATCATCGAGGCATTCACCACCAGGAAATACTCCTGCTCACCGGCCCGGTAAGCGATGAGGTCGTCGATCACACCGCCCGCTTCATTGAGCATCAAAGTATATTGCCCATCGCCGATCGCGAGGGAGGAAATGTTATTTACCAGCATCCCATCGAGCCAAGCTGCCGCAGCCGGGCCAGTCACGATGAACTGCCCCATGTGTGAGATATCGAAAATTCCACACTTCGTGCGCACGGCCGTGTGCTCATCCATGATCGAGGTATATTGAATCGGCATATACCAACCGGCAAAGGAAACGAGCTTGGCACCAAGGGCCACATGGGCGCTCTCAAGGGGGGAGTGTTGCAAATCTTCGTTCACGGGCGGAGAGTGGAAGCGAGAAAATCAATTGTCAACCGGATGAAACACAGGAGTTTGAAAAATTCCGGCTACTGCGATTTTTTCCACCAATCCGGTTCTTTCTCCCAAGCTTCCAGAGTGGGTTTACCCGGAGGGGCGGCGGGTTCTTCTTTTGAATCCCGGGTCACTTCTTCTAACAAATCATCTACCTCGGTGTTCCTTTTTTGAGCACTTCTTCGGATCGTGTAAAAGAGCAGGGCGATCATTCCCATGCTCAGCATCATCATGAGAAGCATCGCCAGCGCAAAGGCATCTGCCGCAGAGTAATCGCCTGGATTGTGGATCTCCATTTCCCGCAGGTTCGCGAAGGAATCGCCGCCGCGCACTAAAAATCATCAATGAGAATGAAAATTTCCACAAGCCACCGGGTGATGCCATTCTAGAGTTCCGCCCTCGATCCACCTTGGTTCAGCTTTGGCTTGCCGGAGGGCTGCTTTTTATGCATTTTGGCCGGGTCGTCTGCACTTAGTCCACGTTTGAAGCACCGCCTGATGCTCCGATTTTTTCCTAACACCCGTTACCTTTTCCTCGCCTTTTTTGTAGCGGCGGGAAATCTCTTGGCGCAGATACCCACCAAGCCCGCCGCCACTCCGAAAGTAGTGGTCCAGACCGGCGCCAGGCCCATCGCCCCCTCGCGCCCCACCGCGCAACCAACGAGGATTCTTTATCCATGGAAGACCTACGTCACGAGCACCATTTTCTGGGTGGGTGAGCAGCCGACCGCCCGCAATCCCACCCCAAATTGCAAATCTTCATGGGACCAAAGCTGGGCGATCAATTTTGGGGGCTACGATGATCCGAATCCGCAAAACCGCGTCGCCAATCACACGACGGGTGAATTTCGCCCCAAAGCCTTCACCCCCAAACTAAACCCCTTTTACATCGCGCTTCCCTACAACGATGTCAAAGGATGGGCCGCCCACAAGCCCGAGGCTCCGCGAGTGATTCCTTGGTTTTCAAGAATGCGCCCGGAACCGGGAAAAACGGTTCTCAAGGGCCGCTGGCTGCAAATTTACTTCAACGGGCGCAGTTGCTACGCCCAGTGGGAGGATTGCGGACCGTGGACCACGGACGATTGGGAATACGTCTTCGGCACCAAGCCACCCAAAAATCGCGAAAACGGCGCTGCGGGAATCGATCTCTCGCCCTCGATCCGTGATTTTCTGGTGCTGCGCTCAGGGCAGAAAGTCCACTGGCGCTTCGTCGAGGCTGGCCAAGTCCCCTATGGACCTTGGAAAAAATATGGTGCCGCTCCGACTCCTGCGAATAATCCCGAACTGCTCGCCGAGCAACGTTACTTGGAATACCTCAGAAAACTCAGGGATGAGCAGTTCCTGAAAAAGACCACTTATGAGATTCAAAATTAAGTCCGGCGACTTGGTTTAATTGATCGTTTAAGGCTTTCGTAGGACGATTAAATGGTTGTTAAAAGGGGTTTTTCCCCATAACGGCTTGATCTCCAAATCCCCATGGGGCTTGAGAAGGCTCTCGAAATCCGCCGCTGAAGGATAGTGGGTGGGAGCTGCTTTCATCCAGAAAGTCGCTTTGGCCAAAAGGTCTCCGGCGATGGTGATCTTGAAACGGAGTGAAGCATCCTGGAGACCCGAGCGAATGATCAACTTGCCGCCGGGGGCCACGCGGGCGACGGCGAGTTTCAGCAGTTCGGCTTGTTCACAAGCTGTGAAGAACTGGAGAATATCCAAGATACTCACATTTCCCAGATGCTCGGGAAGGCCCTGTCGCGCATCGAGATGGGAAAAACTCAGATCACGGCTGTTTGCGGCGAGCATCGCCTTGCGGGCGGATTGGATTTTCCGCTCATCATAATCCAAGCCCGTGATGGGAACTTCGATGCCTTCCTCACGGAGGAAAAAAGCGAGCAAACCCAAACCGCAGCCCAGATCGAGCAGGGGCAGGGGTGAATTCCGAAGCTCAGAAGCGAGAGCCGAATAGAGCGGATCCGTCCGGAGTTTGCTCGCCACATATCCCTGATCCCAGCGGCCGGGGTAAAGACGGGCGATTTTCTGATAGCATTTCCGGCTCATCGGCTGGGTGGGTTGTAAGCTTCTAGCGGATTGTCCTCACGGAACAACAGCCACGGGAAACGCACGAAAAACCCGAGCATCAGGCGGATGTGCATCCCGGTCAGCAGGAGATTGTCCCTCACGTAACGGAACTGGGAAATCCCACCTTGCTCCTTGCTCGGGTAGAGCACGGGGGTGGGAAGATTGAGGATCGGCACTTGTCGCCACGCCAGACGCACGGCCACTTCGGGATCAAAATCAAAGCGCCGGGCATACGAGGTGGATTCAAACACCGCCAGCAAATCGACCGCCGGATAGAGCCGCATGCCGAAAAGTGAATCTTCCACGCCCCAACCAAGGGTCTCAAGGTTGGCCCAGAAATTTGAAATCTTGCGCCCTCCCACCCGCAGCGCCGGGGCGGAGGAATCGAAAATGGGCCGCCCAAAAATCGCCGCTTCAGGATGGGCGGACGATAGATTGAGAAAGGCTGGAATCGAATCAGCGGGATGTTGTCCGTCCGCATCGATCGTCAGCACATGGCTAAATCCATTCGTAATCGCCTCGCGGAGGCCATGTAAAACGGCGGCCCCCTTCCCTTCATTTTTTCCCATGAAAATAATCTTAAAGTTATCATTTTCAATGGCTTCAAGAGATTTTTCAGAGCTGTCGTTCGAGCCATCGATCACGACCCAAACAGGCGTTTTAAACGCTAGGATGCCAACAATCGTTTGAAACAAAATAGGTCCGGTATTGTAACTGGGAATGAGGATAAGTGGGCGGACAACGGGCATTGAGCAAGAGGTATGAAGGGCGTAAAGCAAGCGGACAAGTCCTGGCATTTAGAAATTGGCCAGGGGTTGATTTTCGCGGCGGAGGGGATGGGGTTTGGCGAGTTCCTGATCGTAGATCTGGCGGAGGCGGGCGGTGAAATCGTGAGCGGATTCCCCTGCGGTGGGGGTGATGGGTTCACCGAGTTCGATGGCTAGAGTGATGGGGAAAACCGGGCGGCGCCAAAGCGGCCAGCCTTTTTGCAGGAAGCGGGTGTTGCTGCGGATGAAAATCGGATAAACGGGCACCCGGGAACGAATGGCGATGAGCGCGCAGCCGCCTTTCAGAGGATTGATCCAATGGGCATCGGGGCGTGTCCGGGTGCCCTCGGGGAAAAGCAAAAGCTGCCCGCCATCCGCCAGTGCGGCAGAAGCATGGCGGAAGCTACGGGTATTGCCATCGTTTGCGATGTAGCCGGCCAGCCTTGCGCCCACCCCGAGCACGGGGTTTTGGAGGATGGATCGCTTCATCATGCAGATCGCCTGAGGAAGCCGGGCGATGATGAAGACCACATCCCAGAGCGACGTGTGATTCGGCGCGGCGATGAACGGGTGTTTGATGTTTTTCAATCCATCGAGGCCGGTGAGGTCCGCCTTCACCAGATCGGAGAGCCGGAGATAGGCAACGAACATGGCAAACAGCCGGTGGATGACGGAACGGCCGAGTCTTATGCCGATGTGCCGCGGTAAAATGAAATGCAACACCGCACCGATCAAGGTGACCAGAATGCCGAAAAATCCCCAGTAACTCAGCCCGAGGGCCATCATCACGTAATCCCAAGGCGCTCTCAGCCAGCTCCGCAGAGCCGTGTGAGCAGCGGTTTTCTCAAACAGAACGCTGGGATTGCGGGTAGCCACCTCCGGGAGGATACCGCGCAAGGGTGGCGGGGGTCGATGGGATTTTTCGAAACCTGCTAAAGAGTGGTTTTCGCTTGTCGCAGGCCGGGGCGTTTGTGCGAGGATGAGGCTTCAATGAACAGCGAACTTGCAGCGGCCCTGGCATCTCTTCCTCACGGACCGTCGTTTCGCTTTGTGGATGAATTGATCTCGCTTGAGCCGGGCATCGAAGCACGGGCGATCTACCAAGTGAAGGGAGATGAGGCGTTTCTTGAAGGCCATTTTCCGGGAAACCCGATGATGCCCGGAGTGATTTTGATCGAAGCCATCGCCCAGCTCGGCGGAGTGGTGATTCAGACTGACCCTGAAAGTCCAAAGCTCGAAGACCTGAGACTCACCGGCGTGAGGGCGGCGAAAATTCTAGGTGCGGCGGTCCCGGGGGAACTTTTACAAATCCGCGCCAAAGTGGAGGGCCGGATGGGTGGGTTGGCCCAACTCGAAGGAGAAGTGACGGGCCCTAACGGACCACTCGCCACCGCCCGCATCACGCTGAGCGGGACGTTGCCGCAGGAAATAACACACCCGCGACCGTCCTAAGACGACCACGGGTGTGCCCCTATTCCATGAATTAACCCAAGAAAATTGTTAGGGATCTCCCAGCAGCGGAGCGGCCGCTTGGGGAATTTGAAGTTGGAAGCCGGCATTGCCATCGGGGCCGTCCTTGAGGTTCATGGCTTCGATGCGTTCGCGAAAATCTTCTGGCGCAGCGGCCTTGTCCTGCTCGGTATTCCATGGACCGGTCCAGACGACTTCCCCATTGAAATCGCGAAGGGTCACTTGCTTGTTGCCTTCGTTCGATTTGACTTCGATGCAGCCATTCTGGTCCTTGAAACGGAGGATGGCACCTGACTGAACCTGGATTTTTCCAGGGCCGGGCGCTTGCTCCATGTGTCCCTGCATGCGTTGTTGGAGATCCTGCATGGTATCTCGCATGGACTCTGGGATGGCTCCGGTGCCATCGCCCAGGCCAAGATCGCCTTCAAGTGCACCGCGGATGCGGTCTGCCAGATCTTTTGGAAGTTGATCAAAATTGAAATCTCCCTGAGCTTGAGAGTGTGCAGCCGCGAAGTGCTGCGGGCGCTTTGCAAGGGTGATTTCAATCGTTTTCACCTCTCCCTTGTGGATCAATTCGACAGTGACAATGTCATTAGGACTGCGTTTTGAAACGGAATCGGATAGATCTTCGGGGGTTCCGATGGGTTGATCAGCGAGGCGGAGGATGATATCGTTGGTAGAAATGCCCGCCTTGGCAGCAGGGCCATCCGGCATCAAGGAGCGGACGAGAATACCTTGGCCGTCGGTCAGCTTGAGGTGCTCTGCAAGTATTTCAGGCACATCTGAAGTGACGATGCCGAGGAACGCGATATCCTTGGCTGCTGGGACCTGTGGTGCGGGAGCGGGCGCTGGGGCGTTGCCAAAACGAAGTGGCTTGAACTGGGGTTGAGCATCCGGGGTGGCGTCCGCACCTGCCGTGCTGTTCACCGCAGGTGGCGGTGGTGCATCATCCGCAGGTGCCTCCAGCGCGAAGCTGGGGACGATCAACGCTGCGGTGAGAGTTGCAGTGGTAAAGAAGCTGGTGGATTGTATTTTCATGTCTTACCTACTAGAAGCGTAGTAGAAAATATGATTTGTCTGATCAGTCGGTTTTTTCAGGTAGAAGAACGTAGTGCGCTTTGGGCTGTTCCACTTCGACGATGCGGCCACCGGCATCCTTGTAGGTCATTTTTTCCATGTAAACGACGCGGAAAAGGCGCTGCGGTTGCTTGTTTTGTTTCCAGACAATGCCTTCGTCATGCACTTCGCTGACACCGCGATTGAAGCCGGCGGGGACGAAATTTGGTGAGAGGGGTATGGAAACGGAAGTCTGGCCTGTTAGGTTTTGAGAGGAGGTGGTTCCTGAGCCCCCGCCGGGTAGCATGAGGGCACTCGCCGCGCCAATCAATGCAACGGCTGCCGCAGCCGCCCAGGTGGAGTATTTTTTCGTAGTGCGGGTGCCGCGTCCATCCTTTGGAAACAGAACGATCTTTTCGTTGATGATGAAATGGGTGCCGCGGGTGGTGGTTTCCAAGCGGGAGAGAAAATCGGAGTCGAGGGCCGTTGGCTTGGTCTGGCGCAGGAAGGCTTCAAACTGAAGTTCTTCCCGGGTGAGCTCTGTCCAGGTTCCTTCGGCGGCCCCTTCAAGACGGGCGAGCAGCATATCATCGAGGGAGTTGCATTGGAGTTTGCGAAGCTCGGTATCGAGGGGTGGTGAATCTTGTTTCATGCGGAGATGTTAGATAGAGAGGTCGCCACGACGGCGGGCGGTGCTCAGGCTTTTCTTGAGGGCTTCCAAACCGTAGCGGTAGCGGGAAGCGGCGGTGTTCTGTGAGATCCCGAGGGTTTCTCCAATTTCGGCGAAGGTGCGCTCGCCCCAGACTTTCATGATGATGACTTCGGAAAATTTCTCAGGCAGTTGTTTGAGTTGATCTTCGAGTTGGGAGCGGGTCTCGTCATCCGATTCCTCGCCTTCGAACCATGGGTGAAATGCCTCGTATTGATCGGTTTCAGAATCGGCACTGACACTGTCCTCACGGCGTTTCCGGCGGTCATCCCGGCGGCTGAGATCGATGGCGAGGCGGCGGATGGCGGTGTAGAGGTAGGGCTGCCAAGCTTCCTGGCCACCCACGAATTCGCCCGTGCGGACTTTTTCAACCAGCTTGACCAATGCATCTTGGAAAACGTCTTTCGCATCCTCCTGAGAGCGTGTCTGCTGCCGGGCGAAGAGCAGGAACTTGGGCCCGTGCGCCACCAGCCACTCGCGCCAGGCGGAGGCAGCGGAAGAAGATTGAGGTGCCGCGGTGAGGGATGTCATGGGAGTAACTTCATCCATAGAGCGGTGTGGGGTGGGAAATTTGTTTTAACTTTTCCAACGGGCCAATTTACAGGCTCTTTTGAAATGCAGGGGATCGACGGGGTTGATCGAGAGCCGGGTGCCACGCTGGCAGACCATCATTTCACAAAGCATGGAATCTGCCTTGATCATCTCCAGGGTGAGCATCTCTGGAAATTTGCCGACGAATTCGAAATCGATGAGCCACCAGCGCGGATTTTCAGGCTTGGACTTGGGATCGTGGTATTCGCTCTCGGGATCGAACTGCGTGGGGTCGGGGGAGGGGAGTCCGACGACGCGGGCGATGCCGGTGATGCCGGGAGGCTTGGCGTTGGAATGATAGAAAAGCGCGAGGTCTCCTGCCGTCATTTCCTTCCACATGAAATTGCGGGCCTGATAATTCCGCACGCCGCTCCATGGCTCTTGTTTGACCTTCGCGAGATCATCAATGCCGAAGACATCGGGTTCGGATTTGATCAGCCAGTGGCGCATGGCGGCTATCAAGCGATGGCTTGGAGGAGATTCGCCTTGGCAGCGGGCAGCGCGAGATGCTCAGGGCCGAGTTCGAGGCCGTGATTGGCGCGCACATCGGCTTCGATGGCCTCCAACACATCCATCTCCGGGCGGAAATCCGCAGCGTGGTAGGAGCTTCTCACAAGCGGGCCGCTGGCGACGTGGCGGAAGCCTTTTTCAAGGGCGATGACTTTGTATTCATCAAAAGCCTCTGGTGTGATGTATTCCACCACGGGCAGATGTTTCTGCGTCGGGCGGAGGTATTGGCCGAGGGTCAGGACTGTCACATCATGCGCCAGCAAATCATCCATGGCGCGGAGGATTTCCTCATGCCGCTCACCGAGGCCGAGCATGATGCCGCTCTTGGTGGCCACCTTGCCATTCACCATGGCTTTGGCTTTTTTCAAGACAATGAGACTGCGCTGATATTGTGCCCGCGAGCGGACGAGCGGTGTGAGGCGCTCCACGGTTTCCAGGTTATGATTGAAAATATGGGGACGGGCATCCATCACCATGGCGAGCGCCCAATCGCGATCGTTGAAATCGGGCACCAGTACTTCGATGATGATGCCGGGGTTGGTTTGGCGGACGGCTTCGATGGTTTGTTTGAAATGCTCGGCTCCGCCATCCCGCAGATCATCGCGGGCCACCGCGGTGATGACCACGTGGCGCAGGTTCATGCGGCGGGTAGCCTCGGCCACGCGGGCGGGTTCGTCAGACTCCAGCGCATCCGGCTTGGCCGTTTTCACCGCGCAAAAACCACAGGCGCGGGTGCATTTGTCCCCGGCGATCATGAAGGTGGCGGTGCCCTGGCCCCAGCATTCCCAGCGGTTCGGGCATTGGGCTTCCTCGCAGACGGTGACGAGTTTCAGGTCCGTGATCAGGGACTTGGTGGACCAGAATGCCGGGTTGTTCGGCAAGCGCACTTTGATCCACGGGGGTTTCTTTTCCCGGTGCAATGCCGGATCCATCTTCATCTTCGGGCCACAACTGCTCATTCCGCGTGGAACCTAGTCCCTGGACCGGCAGCGGGAAAGCGGAAAGTAGGATGATTTCAATTCTGCCGGATCACCACCCTTGCGACGCATGATTAAGTGGGCTGAAATTTATCCAAGATTTCCTCCACTTTTGGCTTGCCAAGATGAGGGTGGTGCCTAGTTTGCCCGTCCCATGCCAAGAGTCGGAGGAAAAGCAAAAACACGGAAAGCCGTTGCCAAGCGTTTCAAAGTCACTGGAACTGGGAAAATTCTTCGTCGGAAACAAGGGGCTCGCCACTTGTTGCAAGGCAAGAACAG
>JBBRIB010000028.1:0-14491 GCA_038221745.1 Verrucomicrobiales bacterium | reverse complement strand
TCGAACTGACGGCCGCACGCGCTGCCAAAGGCGCATGGGCGAAAACCAATTGGGAGAATCTCCCGAAAATCCGCAAGGAAGCCCGCGATGAAAACTCGGAACTCGAACTTGCCCGCGGCAACCAAAAGGCCGATGAATCTCAAAAAATTGATCCCAACACCGCAGCCCGTGACCAACTGATGACCATCCCCGGCGTGGGCGAAAAAACCGCCGCCGCGATCATCGAATCACGGCCTTACGTGACTCTTGCAGACCTCCTCAAGGTCGATGGAATCGGCCCCGCGAGTTTGAAAAAATTCGAGCCCTTTCTCGCGATTCAAAAACCCACTCCCTAAGCGAGCACCTTCAGCCGCCACTGATCGTCCCGCTTGAGAATGAAGGTTTGTTTGCCGGGCTTGGATTTTCCAGAGCCACCATGCTCCACTTCCACTTGGATTACTTCGCCCTGGGAGTGGATTTTATTGATTCGAAAGACGGGCTCCTTGCGCATCCGGAAAAAACAATACAACGGCACATCCGGGTGGGTTGCATTCCAAAGGTAGCGGGCCATCGGAAAATCAGCCACCTCGGATAGGGCAAACAAAATCTCGCGCACCACCCGTCCGCCATGGCGCCGCACCAGGCGCCCCGCCATCCGCCGCGCGAGCAAGCGCTCTAAAAAAGCCGCCGCAGGATTTTGCCGATCCTCCTCCATTTCCCCGATCAGTTCCCGCGCATGCAGCGCCATCATCGCGTGGACCTCATCACGATCAATCTCGCCCTTTTCGAAGCGACTGAAAATTTCTCTTGGCGAAGGAATGATCATTGACGGCCTTCCGTATCTCATAGGTCATGGAAGGCGGCAAGAGGATCTATTCGTAGGCTCTTTTCGCTCGCATTTGCACACCGAGTGCTTTCCTCCACTTCGCCTCATGATCCCGACATCCCCAAACTACGGAAATCTAACGATCAATCACCTTGGTCCCCGCCTGCATCCCTCCCCTGCCCTCAAGCGCGGCTATTCCCCGGACGGCACCGCGTGGCACTCGGATGGCGATCGCATCCTGCTCAACGACCATGTCAGTGCGGTCATGCACGCGGTGCAGTTCAATCTCCCGCTCAAGTCCATCGAACTGGCAGGGCCGCGCCGGGAAATTTACTTCAATCCCGAGGTGAGCACCTGCGCCATCGTCACTTGTGGCGGCCTTTGTCCCGGTCTCAATGACGTGATCCGCTCCATCGTCATGCAGGCGTGGTATGCCTATGGCAGCAGGAAAATTATTGGGATTCCTTTCGGCTTCGAGGGGCTCAATCCGGATTACGGTCATAAGCCCATCGAACTCACCCCTCACTCCGTGAGCACCATCCACTACTTCGGCGGAACCATGTTAGGCTCCTCCAGAGGCAGGCAGGATACCACCATCATGGCAGACTATATTGAGAAACTCGGAGTAAACATGCTCTTCGTGATCGGCGGGGACGGCTCCCAACGCGGTGCCCGCGCGCTCTTCCAGGAATTTGAAACCCGCCGCCACCCCATCGCCATCGTCGGGGTGCCCAAGACCATCGATAACGATCTGCTCTACATGGATCGCAGCTTCGGCTACCAAACCGCGTTCACCGCCGCTTTCCAAGCCGTCATCTCCGCCCACACCGAGGCCGCAGGAGCCAGAAACGGTCTGGGCATCGTCAAGCTGATGGGACGTGATTCCGGATTCATCGCCTGTTCCGCCGCCCTCGCCACGGGAGAAACAAACTTTGTTTTAATCCCCGAAGTGCCATTCCAGTTGGAAGGAGGGAACGGGCTGTTTGCGCTTGTCAAAAAGCGCCTCAGCGAGCGAGGGCACGCGGTGATCGTCGTCGCCGAAGGTGCTGGCCAGGATCTGTTAGCCACCGCTGAACTGGGCGTGGATGCTTCAGGAAACCAACGCTACGGCGACATCGGCGTTTTCCTCAAAGACCAATTCAACGCTCATTTCAAACAACTCAACATCGAACTCAACGCCAAATACATCGATCCCAGCTACATCATCCGCAGCGTCCCGGCCGCCCCCGAGGACCGCGTCTTTTGCTACAACCTCGGTCGCCATGCCGTCCATGCGGCGATGGCGGGAAAAACCGGCATGGTCATCGCCCGCTGGCACCAACGCTTCGTCCACCTGCCCGTGGATCTCGTCACCGCCGGAAGGCGCAAGGTGGACTCACAGGGCGATCTCTGGCGCTCCGTGCTGGAGTCCACCGGCCAGCCCGCGCGAATCGGAGATTGAGGGTTGTAGGATCCTTTTGATGCGTAAAGCTCCAGCCAATGGCCAGTGATCACTCTCTCTCAATCCAGCGCCACGGGCCTGCCGGGGTATCTCTGGAAACCGACCGCGTGGCAGCGGAAGAGCCGTTGGAAATTCGCTTGGACGGTCATCCCGTTGCCGTTCTGATGCGCACACCCGGCGCGGACCTTGAATTGCTCAGCGGATTTCTCATCACGGAAGGCATCCTCACTTCCATCGGCCAACTCCGCAAAACCGAAGTCCGCCCGGAAGAAAATCGCGTGTTGGCCTTCCTCCATGAAGGCGTGCACGTGGATCTCGGCAAGCTCACCCGCCACCTTTTCAGCAGCTCCTCCTGCGGGCTTTGTGGCAAGGCCACTCTGGAAGCCATCCTCTGTGATTTTCCGCCGCTCACCCAGCCACTGATCGTTGCGGATTCCGTGCTGCTCGCCGCGCCGGCCCAATTGCGAGCCTCACAAAGCACATTTGAAAGCACGGGTGGCCTGCATGCCGCAGGGTTATTCTCCGTTACGGGTGAGCTGCTTGTCCTGCACGAAGACATCGGTCGCCACAATGCCGTGGACAAGGTCATCGGCCATGGTTTGCTCCAGCAGCTTGATTTCAGTCAAACCTTCCTGCTCGTCTCCGGACGGGTGTCTTTTGAAATCATGCAGAAAGCGCTGGCAGCAAGGATTCCCCTGATCGCGGCAATCTCCGCCCCAAGTTCGCTCGCCGTGGATTTTGCGAAAAAATCCGGTCAGACGCTCATTGGTTTCCTGCGCCCCCCTACCTATAACTGCTATACCGGATTTTCCTATTAGATATACTATTCACCTATCATGAAACGCGCACTCTGCATCGTCTTGGATTCCGTCGGCTGTGGCCGTGCACCGGATGCCGCCGCCCATGGCGATGAGGGTGCGAACACTCTGGGCCACCTCTTTGAGCGAAGCCCGGATCTCGCGCTCCCCCATCTCGCCTCGCTCGGGCTCTACGAATTGTTAGGAATTCCCACGCCCATCCCGCTTCACCCCGGAGCCTCTTGGGCACGGCTCACGGAATTTTCCCACGGCAAAGATACGACCAGCGGCCATTGGGAGATGATGGGCTGTCAGATGGGCGAACCCTTCGCCACCTTCACCCGTTTTCCTGCGGACTTCATCGCGGAATTGGAATCCCGAGCAGGAGTGGGCTTCATCGGAAACTACCCCGCCTCGGGCACTGAAATCCTCGTCCAACTCGGTGAAGAGCACCTCCGCAGCGGAAAGCCCATCCTCTACACCAGTGCCGATAGCGTGCTCCAAATCGCCGCTCACGAAGAAGTGTTCGGCCTGGAGAGGCTTTGGGAAATTTGTAAATCAGCGAGGTCTTTGTTAGACGAGCGCGGCATCCGCATCGGGCGGGTCATCGCCCGCCCATTCATCGGCCATTCCACTTCAGAATTCAAACGCACGGGAAATCGCCACGATTACTCGTTGCTGCCCGGCGAGACCGTCCTCAACCGCTTGCAAAACTCGGGAATCCAAACCCTCGGAGTCGGGAAAATCGCCGACATCTTCGCCAATTCCGGGATCACCAAATCCTATCCCTCGCAATCGAACAACGAGGGCATGGCACTCATCGATCAACTCTGGCAAAGTAAACTCAACCAACCGCATTTCATTTTCGCCAACCTCGTGGACTTCGATTCCCTCTACGGCCATCGCCGCGATCCCAAGGGATATGCCCGGTGTTTGATGGATTTCGACACCTGGCTCGGTGGCTTTCTCGGAAAAATCTCACCCACCGATTTCGTCATCCTCACCGCAGACCATGGCAACGACCCCTACCATCCCGGGACGGATCACACCCGCGAGCAAGTTCCTGCCATGGCGCTGGGAAAAACCATCGCCGATGGCCCCTTCTCAGATGTGGCGAAATGGTTGGAGGCGTATTTTTCATTGGGTTGAGCAATGATCGATTGCGTATTTTCAAAACCGCTTTAACGAGGGACTAAATGTTTTTCGGCACCTGCCCGAATAGACCGACTTCCCATGTCCCGCCCAAAAAACTCAGCCCTCCAAGAAGTTTTCGCAAAACGATTGCGGGCTCTTCTCTTCGATGATCCCAGCGGGGTTCCTCCGTGGCTGGACACCATCGCATCCGGTGAGGGACCGGGGCTCTATCAGCCAAATGACGCGCCGTGGATCATCCACGCGGATTTTGGAACACTTGTGGGTGGCGTGCGGGCCTTGCTCATGCAAGCGCTGCATCCCGGCAGCCTGGCGGGCGTGCATACCCACTCGCGCTACAAGAGCGATCCGCTTGGCAGACTTTCAGGCACCATTCGTTGGCTCACCATCACCACTTTTGCCTCCCATCAGGCGGTCGCGGATGAGGCCTCGCGCATCAACCAGATGCACAGCCGCGTGCGGGGTGAATACCAAAGCGCCGCTGGCGAGACCCGCGCTTATCGAGCGGCAGACCCGGATCTACTCCGCTGGGTCCACATCGCATTCATGGATTCTTTCTTGCGCAGTCATCAGCTTTTTTCCTCCCGGGAAATCCCCGGTGGCGCGGATGCTTACATCCGGCTCTGGGCGAAATCCGTGGTGCCACTTGGCCTGCGTGAGGTCCCCCTCAATGAAGCGGAGCTGATGGCCGCGCTCCAAAACTATCAAAGCGAGCTCGTCGTGACGCAAGAAACTCGGGACGTGATCCGCTGGTTGCGCCACCCACCGCTGCCCATCACGGCTCTGCCGATTTACGAGCTACTCTTCCAATCCGCCTTGGCCTCGCTGCCTGCCGAGTCTCGTGCCCTGCTCAAGTTGCACAGCGTGCCCCTCAGGTTCATCCGCCCGGTGACACGAAGTTTGCTCAAGCTCATCCGCGTCGCCATCGGCCCGGAGAACATTCTATCAGACACTGCGATCGCCCGTATCGAGCGGTCTGCGAAACAAAGTCAGGCTTGAATCGCCCCCCGCTTCCGTTTGAGAATCCGCCCAGATGAATTTTGATTTCGATACACCCATCACCCGCCGTGGCAGCGGCTGCATCAAGTATGACCGCAAGCCCGAACTCGATCCCTTCTGGGTGGCGGACATGGACTTCGCCTCCGCCCCGCCGATCCTGGATGCCCTCCACAAACGGGTGAATCATGCGGTTTTCGGCTATGCCCAGGCGCATTCAGGACTCAATGAGGCAGTGATCGATTACCTCCGGGACCGCCGCAAAGCGAACGTTCCGTTAGAGCACATCGTCCACCTCGGCGGCCTGGTTCCCGCCCTTTCCTTGGCTATCCGTGCCTATTGTAAACCGGATGAAGCCGTCCTCACCTGCACTCCCGTCTATCCCCCCTTCATCGCCAGCCACCGCGATGCTCATGCAAGTTTGATCACCGTGGATCACCTGCTGGAGGGCGATCTTTGGACCTTCGATTGGAACGGGTTGGAAGCAGCCGTGACTGCGGAAACGAAAGTCTTTCTCCTCTGCAATCCCCAAAATCCGTTAGGCCGCGTCTTCTCAGCAGCGGAAATCATCAAGCTGGCAGAATTCTGCGAAACGCACGATCTGGTCCTTGTTGCGGACGAGATTCATTGCGATCTGATTTTCAACGAAGCGGCCACACCCCATTTCTCCGCGCTCAATCTCCCGGAGAAACTTGCCAAGCGCTGTATCACCCTGCTCTCTCCCAGCAAGACATGGAACATCGCCGGACTTGGCTACGCCTTCGCCGTCATCCCTGACGATACGATCCGCCGCCGCTTCACCGCCGCGCGGGGCCACACTCTGTCAGAAATCAACGCCCTAGCCTATTACGCCGCCGAGGCCTCCTACCGCCACGGCGAACCATGGCGCGAAGAACTCATCGCCTATCTAACAACCAACCGCGATACGTTGGTGAATTTCATCAATACCCGCTGCCCTGGCCTCGTCGTCCTCCCGGGAGAAGCGACGTATCTCGCATGGATCGATGCCCGTGCCATGGGCGTGGAGAATCCCGCCCAACACTTCGAGAAACATGCCGGACTCTTCCTATCAGACGGGGCCTTCTTCGGTTGGCCTGGCTGGATTCGATTCAATTTCGGCTGCCCGCAAGCAAGAATGTTAGAAGGCCTGGAGAAACTCGCCGGGGCCTTTGTGGTTCCGGGATAGGTTTTCATTCTAATAATAGCTGTGGTGTCTCGCCGCAGAGCGTCTGAATGGATTTTGTTCTGTTTATGGGCCACTGCGTTTGAGGGCGGGTTCGTTGGCCTCGGCGCGGGTGTGGTAACTTTATTGACGTATTTGACGCGGTTGACAATGGGGTTTTCGCCTCCACCCCATCCAATTAGACCTACGAATCATATCAAGTGAATTTGGGACCTGATTGGCAGAAATAGCGAACTATACATCATTCCTCGCGTGCGATCCTTAGCCGAAGGAAAAGTTTCTCCGGCGGAGCGAGCAATCTCAGGCTCACCCGCTCCGCATCGCTGCCGAGGCTTTGGGTGGCGAGCCTCTGGTAATCCACCCCTTCCACAGCGGGTAAAAAGCCTTGGAGGGTGGTGGACTTTTCGATGAAATAATTCAAATCGGTGGTCAGCTTTGAGCGGATGAAACTCAGGTCCGAGTTGCCAGCGACGATGGTGAAGATGGGTAAATTTTGCAGATCGCTCACCAGTGGCCGGGTGCCGAAGAAGTATTCCTCGAAGTTTTCAACACCATCGGAATCAGGGTCGTCTTGCGCGCCGGTGAAGGTGGCACCCCTGGGGAAAACGGTCGTCAGCCATGATTCATAGGTGAGATGTGGAAATGGGATATCGATCACCTTCCAGCCGATGTCTTTCATCTGGGTGAGGGTGAGGTCCAGCTTGCGATCCAGATTCGGGTTGATGAATGGCTCCATCAAAAGATCCGGGCTTGCGGAATCTGACCAGTGGGAAACCGAAGAGCCTGATGAAATCGCGGAGGGCGCATGCAAACGCAGCCGCCCAGCCGTGGTGCCAACCCGCTGCGGGGGGAGCGGCGTGAATGTAATGTTTACTCCCGGCGAGGCAGCGAACAGGGCATCACCATCGGCTTTGGAAATGAAAAAGGCCGGGATGGTGATCGTTTGAGGCACGCCATCGACGACTCCATCGCCAGAAGGAGTGACGAGGTTTCCAACGACGTTATCCGCCAGAATGACGGCCACGGCTCCCGCTTGTTGAGCGCGGAATACCTTATCATCAAAGTTACAAAGGCCGCGCCGGATGAAGGCGATGTTTCCTGAGATGATGGGACCGTTGATAAGGACTTGGCAGGCACCTGTGGGATCGCCGGGTGGTAAGGTTCCATCTTGAGTGATTTGAAGTGCGCCAGTTAGGCCAACGGAAGGAATGGTCCCACCGAAGCCGGCGATCTGGTAGGCAAGCGCCCTGATGACAGGCCCTGGCAAGCTGGCGCTGAGCGCGATGGCAGCCGCCCCTGTCTCAAGATCCAGCACCTGCGCTCCGCCCGCTTGAGTGAAGGGACCGTTCCACACCAAATTCGGGTCTGAACGGGCTGAAGTCACCCGCTGTGCCGACGTCATGTCAGGCCATGTCTTATTGAGGGCTTGATCAAGGATAAGAGTGGAAAAGATATCTGCCTGCCCGGATGGAAAGGCTCCGGTGCTGAGGTTTGCATAACTCACAAAGCCGAGGCCATGGCCCAATTCATGGAGCATCACATCAATGAAATTCGTTTTCCCAGGAGGCGTATTGCTATCGAAACCATAATAGAAATTCGCATCTGAACTGCCGGTGACGATGATATCAAAGTTAGAAGGTTCCAAATCAAAACCCGCCAGACTGTTTGCAAGAGCGATGGGATACCAAATGTTAGATTGTGGGGCGTTTGTAAAATTTTGTTCGATATCCAAAGGCCCGGCGGTAGCGAGCACGCTCGAGCCGAGCGGGTTGAATTGCACCGTCACCCGGATCGGCACATTGCTCACGAGGAAGCTTCCCCAGATCTGCCCGACTTGTTGGAGGGCAGCGATGCGTTGCGCACCGCGGGTGGTGGCGTGATTGAGATTATCGACCGGGACGACGGTGGGATCATTCAAGCCTTCGCCTGGCCCATCGCCACTGACGAAAATGAACTCCGCGCCCTTGCTCTGGGAGGTGAATCCAAGAGTGACCGTCACAAGCAAGAGAACGCAGCTGATTTTAAAAATCCGCAGTGGGTGTGATGGGCTTGTCATTGCTTGGGGTTTGGATTTTATCTGCTGCTTCCAACATCTCATCATAACTCGAAAAACACTTCGGGATTATTTGTCCGTTGGACAGGGTGACAAGGCGGGTGACGTGCTGGAAGCGTCCACCGAGGTGAATGGATTTTCTACCATCAGGATGTTCCGTGACGGTGAGGCCGGTGAAATCCCGACGCATCATGATGGCAAGGGGAGCTTGTGGATTTTGGGCGGCTGGATGGGAACTAAGACTTTCCAGGCGCGGGGCGGATGTCTGCGGATGGGATGGACCAGCGGTTTCGCTGGGCTGGACATTTTCATGATGAACCGCGTGCACAGGTGGTGGTGCGGAGGAAATAGAACCTGAGAAGTGGAAACCCAGCGTGAGGAGAAGCACGAGAAGCCATGGGATGCGATATTTCCATTTTATCATGCCCTGTGTTTTACTGCATCCGCAGGGAGGAAGCAAGTCTCGGGTGTGATTAAAAGCGGTGGGCCGTGCATCAACGGTGTTTTACCTCACACCACGCCCCGTGGATTTCGCCTTTCGAACTGAGTTTTGCAAGAGGAAGGAACCCGGATGGCGACCCTGGTTGCGCAGAGTTTTTCAAACTCTGCATCCGTCCCCGCCCAAAGCACGAAGTTCAACAACCCAACGTCAAACCGCGTTCAGCATAGCGCCCGGCATTTCTCGATAGCCTGCTTTGCGGAAACTTGGCGAAGTTTGCTTGAGCCAGTGGTCCGCCTCACCACGAGTGTTGAAAATCTTGATTCGGTATGTGTTGCGGGACCAATAGCTCAGCATTCTCACCATTCCGAAGGCGGTCGAATTCGGTGCGACGAAAACCAACCAGCCCTTCGAACGATTCCGCTCTTGTTTCATCATCAAGGCCAGGCGCAGCACTTCATTAGCTGTCATTTCCACTTGCGCCCAACTGAAATCGATCAACCCGTGATACTCGGCCCTCCAGCAGGGATCTGAGACCACGCAGGAAAGCATCGCTTTCAAATCGGCCAGACCTACGGTGCCTCGATACTCCTCGGTCCACCTCCCAAGATCCGAATCGATCCGATAGTATCCGGTGTGCGTCTCAGTCCGAAAATCAGGGGTTAACAGTTTCATGAAGTTCCGTTAGCTCGGACCTCCCGCACTCTCATTCGTTCAATTCTTTCGTCTCCAAATACCCACTTTCCTCCTCATCCTGCATAGGTTATGCAGATGTTGATATTACGGAAATCATTAATAAATCAGCTAAAACCCTTTAGAGATCTACAGTTGGACAGGCGCTTCTTGATCGCCACCGCCGCCTGAATTACCGGCTCAAGTCGGCCTGATACATCAGTTTGAATCCACTCTGATGAAGAATGGTCACGGCGAATTCGTAGTCCTCAACATGCATGGCAAGCATCGATTGCCCTTCCGGGCTGGGCATCAAGGCGTAGGCGAAGTCGATATTCGTCTCAGCGATCATCAAGGTATCGAGCGATTGCAAAAGGCCGGGGCCGGATTCGCGCATTGCGATCACCACCAACTCACAGGTGGTGTGGGGAATCCCCTTTTCCATGAACAAGTGCTCTGTGGTATCAGGATCGGATACGACGAGGCGGGCGATCGTCGCATCTCGCGAATCCTGAACACTCAGCCCCACCACTTCGATGGCTGAGGTTCGTAACAATTTTACCAAGGCGGCCAAGGCACCTACCCGGTTCGGAAGGAGGACGGAAAACTGGCGGACAGGATCGCCGTGTTCAATGATGGTTTCTATTTCCATGAAAGTAAGGTCTTAATGCATTATCCGCGCGGCCCGCGCAAGGGAATGGTTTGCACGGCACCGGTGGCCGCTTCTTCGATCACCATTTGATTGGGCCGGACATCGGTCACGATGAATGCGGTGCCATCGGCAGCCTTGAAACGTTGCCCTGGAGCTGCGAGATAGCGCTTGCCCGTGGCCGAATCTTCCACCAGTGCCACTGGATCATGGGCACCAGAGGTCACTCCCGAGATCCATTCACGGCTGACTCCCGTCTGGCTATCACGCACATCCATCACGGAAATCTCAAGCGCCCGACCCTGGCTGAACTTACTATTCTCCATCCGTCGCTGCACCCCCACCACCGTGAGGTTTGAGCCGGGAATGGTCTCGCCAGGGTGGACATTGAAGGTCGGTTGCTTGGACCCAAGGATTTCAAGAGTGGCGGTTTCCCCTTGCACCGACTTCAGTTGGATCGGGACATCCCGCTCACGGTAATGACGCATGACCAACGGCGGCATGGGGAAAACATCGCCTTGGGATGACGGGCCACCCGCTTGAGTTGGCAATTGCGAATTCTTGTTAGGGGGGACACCCGGAATCGGGCTACTCAGCACTTCCCCCTCGATCGGGCGAGAGACACTGCGTCGCGCGGGATTATAAGGCGGAGAATCGTGAACAGGAACGTCCGACAAAGCCACCTTCTCCTGCGCCGCAAATAATTTCCCTTCCGCTCCCTCTGCGGCACGATCCACAAAATCATCCATCATCTTCGCCACGTGGGCGGGCGCTTCCAGCGCCAGTTCCTCAGGGAGCGGAACACGGAGAATGATTGCGCCAATTTCCTGATGACCCGCTGCGACTGCGAGATCAGCGGCGGTGAGACCTTCAGCCGTGGTGGCGTAGCGGCTCGCGCCCACATCCAGCAATAAAGTGACAGCCTCTTGATGACCATTTTCCGCAGCAATCATCAATGGCGTGCGGCCATCTTCCATACGGGCGTAAGGAGATGCGCCGTAGTTTGTGAGAGAATCGATCACATCCGCTTTTCCGACCAGGGCGGCGAGAAGCAGCGCATCATCCAAGCGATCCCGCATGTAGGGTGCCAGCTCGGCCACGGCTCCGCTCCTGCCTTCGCGCACGGCGAGCATCAGAGGGACGAATCCTCTGGCATCCTTCGCCCGTGGATCCGCGCCATTGCGTAGTAGCCAACGGACCATCGGCGTATGATCCGACATTATGGCCACCATCAAAGGCGTGCGCCCGGCCCCGCCCAACTGGTCAATCTTCAATCCCCGATTAAGTAACAAATCCGCCGAATTTTCCGCGCCCGCAGAGGCGGCAATGTGCAGTGCGGAATCGCCATCGGGATTGTTGAGATCGATCTTAAAGCCGGAGGAGAGAAACTTCTTTAAAGCCGCTGGATCATTCTCTCGGCTCGCTCGGAACCAGTCTTCTGCGGTCAGTTGATAACCTGCCTCCTCAAGATCCGTCTTCACAGCCTGTGCCGGTTTTTTACAGGCTGTCTGCCCGGCAAAAATTATCGCAATCACGGCGAATTTCGCGGGAACCTTGAGCAAACGTTTCATCAGGGGATTAGATTACTACGGTTTCGTTAAATATTCAACCACGAACCTTTGTTCGGCTCAATTTGAAAAACCGTGCAAATCCCCTCGCTGACGACAAAGCGCACGTTGCACCCACATAAATCCGCACCGAATTCCCTCCCTTCATCGCCCGTCTGCGTTGCTGGCCTTGGATCCAGCGATAACGCCTCTTGGATGACGGCTTTCGCTCTCGCTGTCAAACCCTCAAACTCCACCCTCGCCGTCTCTGCCACACTTACAGGCAAGCGGGAAATCGCTTCTTGCGCAAAACCCGAGGTCGCCTCCGGCACGGACTCGGCATAGCTGAGATAAGGTTTCACATCGAAGACCGGGGTGCCATCGAGCAGATCCAAGCCACCGAGGAGCAGCGCTGGCCCGTCCTCCGCCGCAGCATCGATGCCCTCCAGTGCCACCAACGAGAGTCCAAGCCCGTTAGGCCGGAAAGTAGAGCGACTGGCAAACACCCCCACCCTCTGATTTCCACCGAGCCGAGGCGGCCTCACCGTAGGTCGCCACCCCTGGTCCCGGGTTTCATGAAACCCAAAAATCAGCCATAGATGAGAAAACCCATCAATGCCTCGCAGTGCCTCGGCACTTCGATACGGCGGATGAAACGCCAGCCTGCCCCATGCACTCGGGCACAATCCTGGCTGGCGCGGGATTCCAAATTTACTCCCAAAACACGAGCGGACGATTCCGATGGGTTCCAACATCATGATGGGAAAACTCCAGCTTCATCACGGCGTGGTCGCCCGGGTTTTGAAATGCACGCTGCTGCGTAAAACCGAAGCCTCGCGCCGGGAGTGGACCTTCAGATTATCAAACTCGCTCATCACGTCGATCCCCTCCTCAATCAATTTTTTCTGCTCAGGAGTAAGTGCCTCTCCCATCATTGTCTCGGCATTTTCGTCCACCAGCTTTGCAATGTCTTTGGCATAGGCTTCGAGTGCTTTGAAATTCAGAGTAAGAGTGAATCCGTCACCCGCCTCACCACCGGCCTTGGCCTGATTGATCAAATCAAGCACCTGATTCTTCGAGGTGGAAGCAGCGAACCATTCATCACCCACCGTGACGGAAGGCAGGAAATCATCATTGATAAACGGAAATGGAAAAAACCATGTGATCAGATCATTCTTTTCCGAACTGAGAGGTTTCTGCATCGGAATGTCCTGCCCCATCATCTGGCTCACCTGGCCTAAGATTTTGGTGGTGGTGGTGTTCATCTTATCCCATGAAGCCGCCAGCTTGGCACGGTCCACCACCGGTGAAATTAGCGTGATGCGTGGCACTTTTGCCTCATCCACGACTTTTTGCGGTACGCCCGGAATGGCGGGAGCCACACCTTTAAGGTCCACGATCAAGGCACTCTCCGCGCCCAGTCCCTGGCCGAATTCACCGCTGAATGCTTGCCAGAGCGCCACCGTGTCGCCACGGAATTGCTCATCATACATCTTGGCCATTCCTGCGAATTGCGTGAACTGCTCATCTTTCATCGGCAGCTCCGCCACTTTCATCGTGATCCCATATGCCGTTTCCAAAAGCGCCTCGAAATACTCCCGGGATTTCTGATCGTATTCATCCGTTACGTTCATATTGGCAAACAGAACCACATCGGAAGAACTCCCCAGGTGGGCAAGCTTGTTGGACTTTTTCCAATCCGAGGTTCCTGCGTCCATGCCGCCGTAGGATTCGATTTTCAATCCCTCTTCAAAAAACGCGACGGTGCCTTGGGCCTCGTTGCTTGCGAGTTTTTTGAGCGCCGCCTCACGGTCCGCCACGATTTGAAACATCGCTTCCAAATCCCGGGTATCGCCCAAGCCCTCCGAGCCGGCAATCCCATCGCGCAAGCCGTTTGTAATATCGGCCAAGCCGCCTAACGAAGAATAAACGGCATCTGAGGCTGCCTTATCCGCGTAGATCAGGGCGGACAATTCTTTCGAAGCGTAGGCGTCGAAAAACGCCAGCTGCTCTCCTGCCACAAGCGATTTTCCAAGATCCTCGGCAAGGACCAGCTCATCCAATGAGGAGCCGATGAAAATCACCACATACTCACCCACCGTGCCACTTGCGATGACGATGTCGTTTTTTGCCACGGCTGCGAGGAGCCGATCCACCATTTCAGGCTCGAGCATTTCGCCCACAGCCTCGCGGTTCTCACCCAGAGTTTTAGCAAGTTTTTCGCCAGAGATTTTCAATCCTTGGAATTTCCGGCCCGCTTTTTCCGCCTCCACGGGTTCGACCATTTCGCCTAACATATTGAGGCTCGTCAGCATGCCCGCCACTTGTTGGGAGGCACCCTCGACCTTGGATGGGGCCACACGAAACGCGAATGTCAGCGGTGGCATCTTCATTGCCTCCACCAGCTCGATCCCGCTTTCAGGATCCTTGAGGATATCGCCGAGCAACTCAACCGAGTAACCACTGCCCATCGCCTGAGCCAGCGAATCCGCATCGCCATCTTTCGCCGCCGCCACCACGGCTTTTGCCAAGCCCCTCATTTGAAAATAAGTCATGCGGCTGTTGAGCTTCACGAGATGGCCGACCTGCACGCCGGTTGGTTTGCCCATCGCCACCGTGAATTCCGAGCCGAACAACAAGGCTGGCCCGATTTCCTCTGGATCCATGGCTGCGTCTGTCGGCATCGCCGCATCACCCTCCTGTGCATCCGGGGCAGGCTCTTCAGCCGCCGCGCCCATTCCAAGGCCACCACCCAAT
>JBBRIB010000027.1:0-14524 GCA_038221745.1 Verrucomicrobiales bacterium | reverse complement strand
GCAAATGGACGATGGTTGGCGGCGCATCCTTGCCTTCATGGTGCTCTTCAATGTGAACCTCGCCGTGCTCAACATGATGCCCTTCCCGGTGCTTGACGGCGGCCATATCGTCCTTGCCACGTTGGAAAAAATCTTTGGTCGCCCGGTGAAGGCGAAACCCTTGGAAATCCTCCAGACCGTTTGTGCCCTCGCGCTCATTTCCCTGATGCTCTTCGTCACCAGCAAGGACATCGGCGACAGTTTCGGGCGTGGCTCCGGCAAAAACCAGGAAATCGTTTTCCCGGCGAACTAAGCCACGAACATTGTCACCTCTGCCCTTGCGCGAACGTCTGGCCCTCGCTACACGTCCGCCCGCATGGCCACTATCAATTCCAATTTCCTCAAGCTCAAAGCCGGTTACCTGTTTCCTGAAATCGCCCGCCGGGTGCGGGTCTATACCGAAGAAAATCCGGACAAAGCCGCCCGCATCATCCGTTGCGGCATCGGCGATGTAACCGAGCCACTGCCCGCCGCGGTCGTCAGCGCGATGCATGAGGGCATCGATGAAATGGCGGACCGCGCCACCTTCAAAGGCTACGGCCCCGAGCAAGGCTACGAGTTTCTCCGCCAAGCCATCGTGGACAATCAATTCTCCACCCTCGGCATTTCCGCCGACGAGGTCTTCATCTCAGACGGCTCGAAGTGCGATACGGGCAACATCCTCGACGTCTTTGGCAAGGGCAACATCATCGCCATCACCGATCCCGTTTATCCCGTTTATGTCGATACCAACGTCATGGCCGGCAACACCGGTGATGCCGATGAAAAGGGAGCCTACGGCGGCCTGCTTTATCTCCCCTGCAATGCCGCGAACCACTTCGTCGCCGGCGTGCCCGCCGAAAAAGCCGACCTCATTTACCTCTGTTTCCCGAACAACCCCACGGGAGCCGTCGCCACCCGCGCCCAGCTCGAAGCATGGGTGAAATACGCCAAGGCAAATGATGCGATCATCCTCTTCGATGCCGCCTACGAAGCCTTCATCCAAGACCCGGAAATTCCCCGCTCCATCTTCGAAATCGAGGGCGCGCGCGACTGTTGCATGGAATTCCGTTCCTTCTCGAAAAACGGTGGCTTCACCGGTGTCCGCTGCGCCTACATCGTCATCCCTAGGACGGTGACCGGGAAATCTGATACGGGCGAGCGCATCCCGCTCCACCAGCTCTGGTCCCGCCGCCACAGCACCAAGTTCAACGGTGCCAGCTACCCCGTGCAAAAAGGTGCCGCCGCGGTTTTTTCTCCGGAAGGCAAACAGCAGGTCTCCGCCCTCATCGAGCACTACATGGGCAATGCCAAGCTCCTTCGCGAAGCCGCCACCGCCGCCGGCCTCGCCGTCTTTGGTGGGGAAAACGCCCCCTACGTCTGGGTCGCCTGCCCCGCCGGACTCAGCTCGTGGGACATGTTTGATAAAATGCTCGGCGAGGCCCAGGTCGTCATCACCCCCGGCTCCGGCTTCGGCTCCGCGGGCGAAGGCTATTTCCGTATCTCCGCCTTCAACTCGCGGGCAAACGTCGAGGAGGTCTGCCGGAGATTGAAGGCGCTGGTGGCGTGAGCGATTTCACCTGAGGCGGACTCCCCAATACCCTGCCTGTTGGCTGCCGTGCACTGCAAACGAACAGAAGTCACCCAATTTGGGCCTCAAACGGATTTGGAATCGGATCGTGGTGGGGTGAAACGAAACACTCTGCAAACCACTGACCGCCGAACAAGCTTATTCAACATAAACGGAGTCTGTGACATTTTGGTCACACAACTCATTCATTTTCAAATGAATTTACCTAATGTGACAATTTAGTCACATTTCAACCCTTGAGCCAAGATGGACTGCGGGCAGACCTTGTGACCTCTCAAATTTCGGCCATCGGCATGACCAATTCTACACAATTTCTCCTATCCATTCTGCGGCTTTGGGCCGTGGGACTGGCATTGGCGAGCCATGCCCACGCCCAATCAGCCTCTCAAACCTCCCCCACCTTCTACATCCGTGAATACCGGGTGGAAGGGGCGAAAAAATTACCGCGTGTCGAGGTGGAGCGGGCGGTCTATTCGTTCCTTGGACCAGAGCGGGGTGTCGATGATGTCGAGCAGGCCCGCGCTGCCCTTGAAAAAGCCTATCATGCCCAAGGCTACCAGACCGTGTCCGTCGGCGTCCCCCAGCAAGATCCGCGCCGTGGCATCATCCGCCTCCAAGTCGTGGAAGGCAAAGTGGGCCGATTGCGCGTGAAAGGGGCCAAATTTTTCCTCCCCAGCCAGATCAAGCGCGAGGCACCATCATTGGCCGAGGGACGAGTCCCAAACCTCAAACAAGTTGGCAAGGAAATCGTGGCCCTCAACCGCCTTGCAGACCGCCGTGTCACGCCCTCTTTGCTCCCCGGCGCGGAACCGGGCACGGTGGATATCGATCTTACCGTAGAGGACAAACTGCCTCTCCATGGCTCCCTTGAACTCAACAACCGTTTCAGCACAGGCACCACCGAACTCAGACTCAATGGCGGCCTCAGCTACGCGAACTTTTTCCAAAAAGGCCACACCGGCGGCTTTAGTTTCCAGATCGCGCCCGAGAAACTCGCCGACGCGCAGGTTTATTCCGCTTACTATCTCGCCCGAATCTCGGATGGCACCAGCCTGATGCTCACCGGCACCAAGCAGGATAGCGATGTCTCCACCCTTGGCGGAGCCTCCGTTGGCGGGCGCGGAAATATCATTGGCCTGCGAGCGATTTATGATCTGCCCAACACAGAGAAATTCTTTCAGAACTTCAGCATCGGCATCGATTACAAGAGCTTTGAAGAGGACATCGTCCTTGGCGCGGACACCATTTCCTCGCCCATCGAGTATTATCCCATCAGCGCGAATTACGGTGCCACTTGGGTGGCGGACAAGGCGTTTACAGAGATGAACCACTCGCTCACCTTCGGCCTGCGCGGCTTGGGCAGTGGCATCACAGACTATTCCAACAAACGCGTCAAAGCAGATGGAAACTTCGTCTATCTCCGCAGCGACGTTGCCCACACCCGCGATCTCAAAGGTGGTGCCCAGCTTTTTGGAAAACTCCAAGGCCAGCTTTCGAATCGCCCCTTGATCAACAACGATCAATTCGCCGGCGGTGGTCTGGGTTCCGCCCGCGGCTACCTCGAAGCCACCTCCCTGGGTGACAATGCCATCTTCGGCACCTTTGAATATCGCAGCCAATCCTTCATTGGAAATCCCGGTCCTACAAATCCCAAGTCGGACGAATGGCGCATCCACGCCTTCGCCGATGCAGGCTGGATGGGAATCTGGAACTCCTTGCC
Organism: Verrucomicrobiales bacterium; assembly: GCA_038221745.1. Lineage (GTDB taxonomy): Bacteria > Verrucomicrobiota > Verrucomicrobiia > Verrucomicrobiales > Akkermansiaceae > Luteolibacter. The sequence continues at coordinate 11,195 of JBBRIB010000027.1, read as the reverse complement.
GGATCAGGATGCCCACTACGGATTTGCCAGCACTGGCTTGGGCACCCGTTTCCGCGTGCGGGATCACTACAACGGCTCGGTCGATATCGCTGTGCCGCTTGTTGATCGCCCCGATGCCAGCGCGGGCGACATCCGCATCACCTTCCGCGGCTGGGCCGATTTCTGACCTGTAACTCTTTTCCCTAATATCTCCAAATGAAGCACGTATCCCTCATCGCCCTCACCTTGGCTTTCGCCCTCAACGGCAGCGCCAACGCAGCCGAGACCGAAAAACCCTGGTGGAATCCCGCTTGGTCCCAACGCCAAACCATCACCTTGGATACCACCGCCGCCGCAGTCACCTCGGCCATCGGCGGTGCCACCGTGCTTGTCCGCCTGCATGATGGAAATTTCCAGTTTGCTTCCGCCGCCCAGGACGGCAGCGACCTGCGCTTCATCGCCGCGGATGGTAAAACCGTCCTCGCCCATGAAGTGGAAAGCTACGACGGCCTGCTCAGCGAAGCCTTCGTCTGGGTAAAACTCCCCGAAGTCCAGCCCGCTGCCCAGCAGACCTTTGATCTCTACTACGGAAATCAAGCCCCCGAAGCCTCATCCGCCAAGTCCACCGATGCCTGGGATACGGATACCACCCTCATCTATCACTTTGCCGGTCTCGGCACTCCTCCTGCCGATGCCACGGCCAATGCGAACAACGCCGAAACTCCCGCCACCCGCTCCGATGTCTCCATTATCGGCGGTGGCCTGCGATTGTTGGGAACCACGCCCATCAACATTCCCAATACCCCCACACTTGCTTGGAATGCTGGCCAGCCCCTCACCCTCACTGCATGGATCAAGCCCAGCGCCCTCCAGGACAACGCCATCCTCCTCAGTCGTGGAGAAGGCGCCAATGCCTTCCAGATCATCCTCAACCAAGGTATCCCCCTCATCAAGAATGGCAGCCAGACCAGCCAACCCGCCGCTCCGATTGCACCTGCCGTTTGGAGCCACCTCGCCCTCGTCGCAGATGGCACGAAAATCGACCTCTTCCTTAACGGCGCCCCCTACGCCAGCCTCCCCGGCCCACTTCCAGCGCTCGATGCCCCCATCATCCTTGGTGCCCCTGAAAACGGCTACATCGGTGAAATGGATGAGCTCAGCCTCTCCAAAATCGCCCGCTCCAACGGCTGGCTCCAGCTCGCTGCCACCAGCCAGGGCAGCACGGATGCCGCTTCACGCACCCTCTCCCTCGGCCAGGTCGAAGGCGGTGAAATCAAAACATCCGGCGGCATGATGGAACACCTTTCCCTCTTCGGGGATATCGCGAAAAATATGATGTTCGACGGCTGGATCGCCATTGGAGTTTGCGTCGTCATGATCATCGTCGGCTGGTGGGTGGCGGTGAAAAAATTCCTCTATCTTAATTCCATCGAGAAAGGCACCCAGCAGTTTCTTGAAAAATGGAAAACCCTTTCCACCGATCTCACCGCGCTTAATCCCGAGAACAAATCCAGTGTCGATAGCCTCGGCGGCAACATCAGCGCCGGGCAAGAATCCCTCATTCACAAGTCTCCCCTCTACCACATCTATCACATCGGAGCTGAGGAAATCCGCCATCGCCTCGATAAAGACAACAACCGCGTCGAAGGGCTCTCCGGCCGCTCCATCCAAGCCATCCGCGCCAGCTTGGATGCCGGGCTCGTTCATGAAAACCACCGCCTCACCGATGGCCTCGTTTATCTCACCATCAGCATCGCCGGTGGTCCTTATGTGGGTCTTTTAGGAACCGTCGTCGGCGTCATGATCACCTTCGCCATCATCGCCAAATCCGGTGAGGTCAATGTGAACTCCATCGCGCCCGGCATCGCTTCCGCACTGCTCGCCACCGTCGTCGGCCTTGTCGTCGCCATTCCCGCGCTCTTCATCTACAGCTACCTCAACGTCCGTATTAAGAATTCCCTAGCCCTGATGCAGGTCTTCATCGATGAATTCGTCGCCAAAATGGCCGAGTTCTACCGCCCTGCGCAGGAAAAAAATTCCACCTCCGAGCGCTGAATTTCAAACTTCTAACATCCATCCACCGCCATGGCCTCCTCTGAAAGCAACTACGACGACATCAACGTCACCCCGATGGTGGACCTCTACCTCGTCCTCCTTCTGATCTTCATCATCATGACCACCGCCGGCGTGCAAGGCGTGAAGGTCAACCTACCCAGCGCCAGTGCCAAAGCCGCCGCGAAAATGGAGGAGCCTAAAACCCAGGCCATCACCATCGATACCGCGGGAAACATCAAGCTCAACACCGTCGGCGTCACCCTCGCAGAGCTCGATACCAGGCTTGCCGCCATCAAAGCCGCCAACCCCGAGGTCCCCGTCGTCGTCCGTGGCGATGGCCAGAACCAATACCAAGGCATCATGGATGTGCTTGATGTCCTTGGCCGCAACGGCATCAGCCAAATCGGCCTCGCCACCCAGCCTGCCAAGTAAAATCTCAAATCTCAAATCTCAAATCTCATGCCGCCACCGCCTAGCAAAAGCAAGCACCGCCTCATCATCGGTGGCCTGCTCGCGATTGTCTTGCTCGGCGGTATTGTTTCCTTCCTCACCTCGGGTCCGAAAAGCAACCGCCCTGCAGCCCGCAAGTCCGAATTCATCACCGTCACTCTACCGCCGCCGCCGCCTCCGCCGCCTAAGATCGAGCCGCCCAAGCCAAAGGAAGTTGAGCCGCCCAAAGAAGAGGAAATGGTCGAGCAAGATCCCGTTGAAGAAAACGAGCCGCCTCCAGAGGCCGCTCCCGAAGCGCCACCCTCCGAAGACCTCGGCACCAACATCACCGGCGGCAGTGGTCCGGACATGGGTCTCACCCGCGGCGGCGGAAATGGCAACGGCAGAATCGGCGGCACTGGCCGCAAAGGCGGCAGCAAATGGGGCTACTATGCCGCTCAGATCCAGTCCACCGTCGCCGATGCCTTGCGTCGCAATTCCAGCACCAAGAGCGCCAGCTTCTCCATGCAAGTCCGCGTCTGGGCGGATGCGAATGGCCGCATCACCCGCGCCTCCCTCGTCGGCAGCTCGGGCAATCCCGCCGTCGATGCCGCCATCAAAAACCAAATTCTCACCGGCCTCCAGCTCCCCCAAGCCCCGCCCGCAGGCATGCCCATGCCTATCAACCTGCGCATCACCGCCCGCAAATCGGCCCTCTAATGCATTTTCCCATGTCATCCATCCGCTCCATCCTCACCGCCTCCCTGTTGGCCATCCCCGGACCGCTTCTCGCGCAAGAACCCGTCGCTGCGGAAGCCACGAATCTAGCAGACAGTCTCGATCCCACCTTGGATTCACCGCTCGCCACCGATCTCCCTGCAGAACCCGCGCCGCCGCCGGCCAAACCTTCCACCAACGTCGCTGTTAACTTGATCAACCTGTTGGTTAAAAAAGGCACCCTCAGTCAAGCGGAAGCCGCCGGGCTCATTGAACAAGCCGAGGCCGAGGCCGCCACCGCCCAGACCGCCGCCGCCCGCGCGGATGTCGCCGCCCTCCCGCCCATACCCACGCCCGAGGAGGAAACCCGCATCACCTACATCCCCCAAGTCGTCCGGGATGACATGCGCGATCAAATCCAACAAGAACTCATGGCCCAGGCCCGCGAGGAAAAATGGGGGGAAAACGCCGCTCCCCAATGGACCTCCAAATTCCGCCCCTTCGGCGATATCCGGGTGCGCTCCGAAAACATCATGTATGGTGAAAACAACGCGGACAACGGCTCCTTCACCAATTTCAACTCCATCAACACCGGTGCCCCCTTCGATGCCACCAACGCCCTCAACAACTTCCCACCCCAGATCAACGTCAACGAAGACCGCCACCGCACCCGTATCCGCTTCCGCGCTGGGACTGATATCAAACTGGGCGATGGCTTCAACGGCGGACTCCGGATCGCCACCGGAGACAGCAACTCCCCCGTCTCTCCCAATCAAACCCTCGGCGGCAACGGTGGAAATTTCTCCAAATATGCCATCTGGCTGGATCGTGCGTTCTTTAGCTACGATGCCGGACCGGGCGATGGCCAGGAACTCCTCTTCATGGCCGGCCGCTTCGATAGCCCTTTCATGTCCACCGATGTCCACTGGGATGAAGACCTCGGCTTCGATGGCCTCGCCGTCCGCGGCAAGGTCAAGCTCAACGACCACGCCTCCACCTTTTTCACCGCAGGCTACTTTCCCTTCTATAACACTGATTTCAACTTCGCCTCCAACCAGCCCTCCAAATTCGAAAGTAAGGACAAATGGCTCACCGGCGCCCAGATCGGCATCGATTGGAAAATCAAGGACGACCTCACCGCCAAGGTCGCCATCGCCTACTACGATTTCAGCGGTGCTGAAGGCGAACTCTCCGATCCCTACGTCCCACTCTCCGCCGCCGATGCCGGCAACACCGATATCACCCGTCCTGGCTTCGCTCAACGCGGTAACACCTACATGCCGCTGCGCAACATCACCCCCACCGCCGCCAACGGCTTCGGCACCACCAACCAATTCCAATACTACGGCCTCGCCTCCGAATTCCGTAATCTCACCATCACCGGCAAACTTGAATACGACGGCTTCGAACCCTTCCGCCTGACCGCCCTCGGCGAGGTTACGAAAAACCTTGGTTTCGATGAGGGAGATGTTGCCTCCCGCGCCTTCAGCAATGGCAGGCCCGGCCGCACCATCAATACCGCAGACGACTTCCAAGGCGGCGACATGGCCTGGAACGTCGCCTTCCAATTCGGCAACCCCGCCCTCGAAAAATTCGGCGATTGGTATGGCAGCTTCGGCTACCGCTACGTCGAGAGTGATGCCGTCATCGATGGCTTTACCGACTCCAATTTCGGTCGCGGAGCCACCAACGTCCAAGGCTTCACCCTTGGCGGCACCATGGCTCTGACTCCCGCCGTCCGCGTCGGCTTGCGCTGGCTCAGCTCCGATGAAATCGACGGCCCGCCCATCAGCACGGACACCTTTCAGCTCGACCTAAGCACCAAATTCTAACAATACCATGAATTCATCACTCGCCATCCACGCCAAGTGGCTGGGGCGTCTCGCCCCAGTCCGTTGCTGGAGCATCTTGCTCCAATCATTGATCCTTTTCTCCAGCCCCCTCCACGCCGCCGAAGAGGTGGACCCTACCCTGAAAATCCGCGAGCAACTCCGCGCCGTGACGCTCCAGCTTCGCACCGCCCAGACCGAAACCGCAAACGCCCAAGCCGCCCAAGCCGCCGCCGATGCCAAAGCCGTGCAACTCACCGAAAAAATCACCACCCTCGAAAAACGCATCGAAGCCCTCGCGAAAGAAAGCAATACCGAGAAGGTCAGAACGGACGAATCCATCGCCACCCTGAACAACAAACTCGCCGAGCGCGAAAAGCGCCTTGTCCAATTCACCGAGGCCCTCGAAAAATGGAAAACCGGCTACCAAAAAGCCGCCGAAGTCGCCCGCACCAAAGAAGACGAACGCGCCAAACTCGCCTCCGAGAACGCCATCCAGAAACGCACCATCGCCGATCGCGAAACCAAGAACATCGCCCTCTTCAACACGTCCAACGAAATCCTCGACCGCTTCGAAAGCTACTCCCTCGGTAAAGCCCTCTCCGCCCGCGAGCCATTCATCGGCAACAGCCGCGTCAAAGTCGAAAACCTCGTCCAAGGCTACAAAGACTCGATCCTCAACAACCGCATCGAAGCCCAAAAACCCTGAAATTTTCAAATCTCAAATCTCAAATCTCAAATCTCCTATCTCCTATCCCCCATCTCAGATCTCAAATTTCAAATTTCAGATTTAAAATTTCAAATTCCTGATTTCAGCTCTACTGTCGCCCATGAAATCACTCCTCACACTCTTCGCCCTCACCGCTGGATTTCTCCACGCGGAACCCAGCGTGTTAGGCAAAATTGGTGAGATCGAGATCACCTCAGACGAAGTCCGTGAAATCCTCTCAGGCCTCCAGGCCGGCAACCCCGGCACCCTCACCGAAGACCCTGCCGCCCTTGGCCAATACGTTCGCAAGCTCCTCGTCCAACGCCTTATCCTGCGCAAGGCCGTCGAAGAAAAACTCGATCAGGACCCCGCCGTCATCACCACCCTCGTCCGCGCCCGCGAGGCCGCCCTTACCGAGGCCTATCTCCAGGCCCGCGCCACCCTCCCCACCGGCTACCCCAGCGAAGCCGAACTCATTGCCGCCTACGATTCCGCCAAAGAAAAACTCCTCGTCCCCAAGAGCTACCACCTCGCCCAGATCTACATCGCCAATGACAAGGCCAAGCTCGATGCCACCCTCAAGCAGCTCAAAGCCAAAGGGGCCGACTTCGCCGCCATCGCCAAAGCCACCAGCGAGGAACCCGCCAGCGCCGCCAAAAATGGTGAAATCGGCTGGCTCACCGCAGAGCAGATCCAGCCGGAAATCCGCGAGAAACTCCCCAAACTCACACTCAACACCCACTCCGAACCCATCTCTCTCAAAGACGGCTGGCACATCATCAAGCTCCTTGATGTCCGCGAAGCCCACACCCCGCCGCTCGGCCAGATCCGCGTGCAACTCACCGCCCGCATCCGCAGCGAACGCACCCAACAACTGCGCCAGGAATTTCTATCCCAACTCCTGCGCGATCACCCCGCCGCCATCAACGAAATCGAACTCGGGAAACTCAATTCCCAGCCCGCTCCCAGCGCCCGGCGTTGATTCAACCACTCTTTAACGAACCAAGATTTCCCCATGAAGCCCAAGCGTTTCTACTTCCACTCCACCGCCCTTTTCGGCACTCCCTTGAGATATGGGGCACCCGTTTTCATCGGCTTCACCGTCCTCATCAGCGGCCTCACCAACAGCCACGCCGCTATCTATGGTGTCGGCCCTGCCCCTGCCGGCGCAGGAGCAACCCCGGCCGCAGGTGGAGCTTCCCCCACCGCGCCGCCCGTCGCCACCGATGGCTCGCGTGCCAACGTCACCGCCCTCCTCCTCCGCACCAACCAAGCCGTCGGTGCCGCCCTCGCCCTCCAGAACGCCGCCCGCGCCGCCGCTCTCGCATCTCCCGCAAACAACGCCGGAGCCAACCCCAATCAACCCGGCCAAACGCTCCCCAACGTCCCGAACGGCCTCGGTGTCGGTGGCCTCCAGGTCGCCCCCGGCGTCGGCACCGATCCCGGCAAATGGATCGGCGCCAACCTCCCCACCCAAACGCTCAACAGCGGTGGCAAGACCGAGGTCACCATCAAACAAACCACCCAACAAGCCCTCCTCAGTTGGCAGACCCTCAACGTCGGCAAGGAGACCACCCTTAAATTTGACCAAAGCGCAGGCGGCGCAAACACCTCAAAATGGGTCGCCTTCAACAAGATCACCGATCCCACCGGCAGCCCCACCCAGATTCTCGGCAACATCAAAGCCGATGGCCAGATCTACATCATCAATCAAAACGGCATCATCTTCGGCGGCGGCAGCCAGGTCAACGCCCGCGGCCTCACCGTTTCCTCCCTCCCCATCAACGACAACCTCGTCGAGCGCGGCCTGCTGAACAATCCCGATGCCCAGTTCCTATTCAGCGGCCTGGCAATTCCCGCAGGCACCAACGGCACACCAGGTTTCAACCCTGTAAAGCCTGCTACAGGCAAATACGGCGACGTTACCGTTCAAAAAGGTGCCGTCCTAACAAGCCCGACGGATTCATCAAAAACCGGTGGGCGCATCACCCTCGTCGGTCCCAATGTGACCAATGAGGGTTCGATCTCCACTCCCGATGGCCAAACCATCCTCGCATCTGGACTCCAAGTAGGCTTCGATGGCCACCCCTCCTCTGACCCCAGCCTACGCGGGCTGGATGTTTTCGTCGGCGCGGTCTCGGATCCCACCGCAGGCCTCTACGCAGGCACCACGACTCAAAACGGAGTGATCGAAGCACCCCGTGGCGCCATCACCATTGCAGGGCGGGATATCCGTCAGAATGGCGTGCTCGTCAGCACCACTTCCGTCGCCCTCAACGGTCGTGTGGACATTCAGGCGAATTACAACGCTTTCTCGAACCGTGCGACAGCCAACGCCCAAGGTGCGCTTTTCCTTTTTAGAGACACGGGAGCGGTGGAACTCGGATCTTCCAGCATCATCCGCATTCTGCCCGAACACGACAGCAAGGAGACCACCATCGGAACTGAACTCTCGCTCCGTTCACGCATCAACATCGCTGGCAAGACCATCCACATGGGCGAGGATGCGGTGATCTCCGCGCCCAACGCGCTCGTATCGCTCACCGCTGGTTCCTGGAACTTACTGACAGGAGTGGCTGTGCCGCAATCCACATTTGTTCAGGCAGGTGGACAGGTCTATTTGGACTGCAGGGCCGTAGTTGATGTGGCAGGTTCCATTGCGGTGCCGGTGCCTGTTTCCCAGAATATCATCTCGGTGGATTTGCGTTCGGCGGAATTGGCGGACTCTCCCCTTCAACGCTTAGGATCGCTGCGCAACTCCACGATAGAGGTGGATATCCGTAAATCGGGCGAGGGATGGATTGGAACGCCGCTGGCGAATGTCTCCGGCTTCGCAAATCTCATTCAGCGTTCGGTCAGTCAGCTAACAGTGGCTGGCGGCTCGGTGACCATCAGCGCAGGGGATTCCGTGGTTCTTCAAAATGGCTCCCAAATCAATGTTTCCGGTGGCTCAATTCTCTATCAAGGAGGCATCACCCGCACCACTCAACTTATCACGGGTGGCCGCCTGGTGGACATAGCCAGCGCCTCACCCGACGTGACTTATGATGGGATATACGATGGTTCCTTCACTGAATCGAATCCCAAATTTCAAGTTTCCAACACCTTTAGCAGCGCCCTCAGTCCGGGCACCTCGCGCTTTGAAGCAGGTTACACCCAAGGCGCGGCTGGCGGTGGGCTTTCCATCACCGCTCCCTCCATGATCATCGACGGCGGGTTGAACGGAACGACTATCGTCGGCGAGCGCCAGCGCCTAGCTCCACCTGCCGCCAGTTCACTATCGCTTTCATTCACCGCCACGGACACTTTCTATCGCTCCTTGCCGATTTATTCGCCGACACCACCACGCGTCACTTTCACCTCTTCCCCACAACAAACTCCGGCTGGCCCATTTGCTGTGGATTCGAATGGCAATCCGCTCCCCCTCTCGCAGGCGCGGATACAGGATGTCCAGCTCTCTTCCGAGTTGATGTCGCGCGACGGCTTCGGGATCCTGAATCTGAACAACCACGATGGCGACATTGTGGTGCCGGAGGATACCGCGATCGTCGCACCCGCTGGTGGGCAGTTGTCATTCTCCGCGTCCAATATCGACATCCGCGGCAGCATTATTTCCCCACAGGGAAACATCCGGCTCAATGCCCATAACCTCTCCCTACAAACTCTTAACGTCCTTAACAACACGGGAGGAAACAGTCTGCCCGTCGCCAATCCAGCCCGCGGCATTTTCACGCTCGGTCCCAGGGGCCTCATCAGCACCGCTGGCCTGCTCGTCAACGATCAACTGAATTCGAACCCTGAGTTCACCGCTCCGCTCTTGATTGCCGGAGGGACCATCAGGATCGATTCCTATTCTGCGGCGCTTTCCTCTGGAGGACTTTTGGATGTCTCTGGCGGTGCTTACGCCGCCTCATCCGGCAAGGTGACCTATGGCAACGCTGGAAATCTTGCGATCACCGCTGGCAGAGACTTGTCTATCTCCGCAGTGCTGGGTGGAACTCTCACCCTCGACTCCACTCTTGCAGGGTATTCCGGAGCCACGGCGGGAAGCCTGAGCGTTCAAGCTCCGGCCATCCAAATTGGCGGAACAACCACCCTCTCGGGTGTCACTCTCATCAAGGAAACGTTTTTCAACCAGGGCGGATTCGGAACTTTTAACCTAACAGGCAGTGGTCTCGCCAGCGGCACTCCGGGTGAATTCATCACTGGATTGCTTGTGGACACCACCACGCGGCTGCGCCCGGTGGTCACCAGCCTGATCGCAGATGTTTCTGGTCGCGGTCTCAAGTTGGACCAGCTTGTCCGCGAAGAGGGTCTCCGCACGCCGGTATCGCTATCGATGAAGGCGCTCGGCGCGATCAACCCCTATTCGAACGCCCTCCTTGGAAGGGGCGACGTCCTCATGGAAGCTGGTGCGAGCATCGAAACCGATGCGCGGGGTGCGATCACCTTCGAAGGCGGCACCGTGACTCTTAAGGGTTATGCCTCTGCCCCAGGGGGAGCCATCACTATTTCCGGTGCGGCCGTGTACCCTTCTCCCAACGAGCTGAGCGTGCCGCTGCCCACCGTCCTGATCGGTGAATCAGCACGCATCTCTACGGCTGGCAAAGTCGTGTTGAGCCAGAACCCTTTCGGCCTGCGCCAAGGTCAGGTGCTCGCCGGCGGCACCATCAATGTTTCGGGAAACATCGTCGCCGATCAAGGTGCACGCTTTGATGTTTCTGGAACAAGTGGCGTGCTGGATCTTTTGCCTGCTTCGGCATCGCTTGGGCAGATGGGTTCTGCCAATTCCGGAGCTGGAAAGTATGTTCCCGTGACCATTGATTCCAATGGTGGCAGGCTCGTCTTAAGTGGCTCAAGAATGCTTTATTCCGAGGCCACCATCATCGGTCGCGCAGGCGGCCCATCCGCGATCGGCGGCTCCGCCAGCGTGTCCTCTGGACGCTTTACTTCCCCGGGAGCAGCCTTCAACACCGCCGAGGAAAACCTTGTCGTCCGCCAGACGGGGCAATTGATTCCGACTGGATTCGTGGAAAGGGGCGTCGGGACTCTGTTGGCGGATGCAACTGGCAATCCCTTGCCGGGGATCGGCAACTTTATGGTCTCCTCGATTGCCGGGGGCGGCCTCGATTCTCTCACTCTGGGTGGCAACGTCAACTTCTCCGGCGATGTGACCTTGAATCTACCCGGCACCTTGAGGCTTGCCAGCGGAGGTGTCATTTCTGGAGGAGGCCTAGTTCAGCTCTCGGCGGGATCGATTTCGGTGGGGCAGTCGTTTAAAGCCCCGATGCTACCCACTCAGGAAGTCCCCCCCTTCACCCAGACCACTTCCGCAGGCAATATTTCCCCTTATTTCTTCGCACCCACTCACGGCGCGGGCAGCCTCAGCCTGCGGGGCGGCCTCGTTGATATTGGCGACCTTTCACTCGCTGGCATCGGCACCACCCATGTGGATGCGCTCAACGGTGACATTCGCG
>JBBRIB010000026.1:0-14541 GCA_038221745.1 Verrucomicrobiales bacterium | reverse complement strand
GAGCTGTGAGTGGCGGTGAAGCGGGAGTTCTGTCAGGGCAGAGGTGAAATCGGCCCATGTGCTTTGGATGCGCTCTTTAATGACCGATGGATCGAGGTGGAAGTAGGGATTGAAGCGCCCCTTTTTCAGGTCGGGCTTATGATCGTCCCAGGCATCGCGCCAATAGACGAGCCGTCCGTGGGCGGAGCCGAGTTTTTCAAGTTCGGGTTTGAGCTGGGGAAGTCCGAGGAGTTCGGCGAGGTGGGCTGTGATGGTGCCGAAGGAGCGGGCGGTGGCCTCGTCGGCTTGGATGGGGGAAGTGGCTTCGTGATGTTCCTGATCGGCGAGTTGGCGAATGACCGATGCGGTGGGAAAGGATGTGGTGTTGAGCCTGGCGATGGCTTTCCCGACAGCGGGTGAAATCAGGGCGGAACCGGATTTTGAGAGAAGTTTTCGCAGGCCACCTTCATCATGGGAATCGTCGCCGAGCTTGGTGGCCAGGCCGCAAACGGTCACGGCAGCGGCGTGGGTGACGGCGGGGTGGATGTCATCGACGGGGTAGGGCATGGCGAAAGGGTTGCAGCAGGTGGCATTTTTCCAATTCGGTGGGGAAGGGTCGATGGAAAGCCCCAGGAGGGCGAGGAAGGTGGCATCGCGATTCACCAGCAGGCGTGCGGGTGCCGAGTATTCCCGGGCGAGGACGCGGGCAAGGCCGCAGAATGTGCCGCGCCAGATTGGAATGCTCTCGCTGGTGCAGCGTGCGCAAGGGGAGGCGATGAAACCGAACATCTGGGGGAATAGGAGCGAAAATACTGAACGATTGCTAGGAATTTTCTTTTAGTGGGTTTCAAAAAGCCAGGCTTTTATCAGAATTCCAACGGCTTTTTCACTGCATCGGAGTTTTTTCCAAATCAAGGTAGCGGCGAATGGCCTTCCGGATGTCATTGATGATCACGAACAGGACTGGCAGGAGGAAAAGAGTGATGAAGGTGGCGAAGACGATGCCGAAGGCGAGAGAGGCGGCCATGGGTTTGAGGAATTGGGCCTGCACCTGCTTCTCCAATAGCAGCGGAGCGAGTCCGAAAAACGTCGTCAGCGAAGTAAGAAGGATGGCGCGGAAACGATCCACACCGGCCATGCGGACGGCTTGTTCGAGCGTTTTCCCTTCATTTTGAAGGTCGTTCACGGCGCAGACGAGGACCAGCGAGTCATTGACCACCACACCCGAGAGAGCGAGAATCCCGAACACCGAGAGAATCGAGATCGGAATGCCCATTGCGTAGTGCCCGAGAAGTGCGCCGACGATCCCGAAGGGGATGACAGACATGATGATCAGCGGCTTGAGGTAACTGCGCAGGGGGATCGCGATGAGCACATAGATTAAAACAATGCTGATGACGAAGCCGGTGAGCAGGGACTTGATGGACTTGCCGCGTTGTTCGGCCTCGCCGCTCTCGCTGATGGAGATGGCGGGATGGTTGGCGAGAAATCCAGGGAAAAAGTCCGTCTCCAGCCGTTGGATCACTTCCTCGGGGGTGGTGGTGGCTTTGTTGACGGCGGCATCAATGGTGACGACGCGTTTGTTATCGATGCGCTCGATGGAAGCCAGGGCCTCGCCGTAACGGGTCTCCGCGATGACGGTGAAAGGCAGCGCCGAACCATCGGGAGCGCGAACCCTCATTTCCCGCAGGGTCTCTTGTGAGGTCCGCTGCTCCTCCGGATAACGGACCATGACCCGCACCTCATCGCGGCCCCGCTGCACGCGCTGGGCTTCCCGCCCGTAGAAGGCATCGCGCACAGCCAGCGCCAAATCCCGCTTGGTGAATCCTGCGGCTTCTCCCTCAGGGGTGATGGAGTAGAGAATTTCTGGCTTCCCGGAGGTGAAACTGTCGCTGATGTCGAAGGTGCCAGGATAGGTGGCGATCTGCGCCTTGAGTTCCCCGGCGGCTTTCTCGAGTTCTTTCAAATCATCGCTTTCCAGATTGATCGAGACATCACCCCCGGGCGGGCCTGCCGTGGCACTGAAGGAGAGCGAACGCGCACCCGCGACATTGCCGACGGCCATGCGCCAATCCTGGACGATCTGCTCGGTGGGCAAGGTCTCCCGTTCCGTCGAACGCGTCAGCTCACCGGCGATGGAGGCGGTGGTGTTGGTGCTGGCGGATACTTGGAGTTCCACGAATGGATCGTGGCCGAATTCCTCCAGGTATTTGGCACCCAGTTTCCTCGCTTCGTTTTCGATACGAAGTGCTTGGGAATGAAGGTATTCTGGTGATTGCCCCTGCTCCAAGCTCAGCAGCGCGCTGACGTTGTCATTGTAGATGTTCGGGAAAAACACGAACCGCAATTGCCCTGCCGGAAAAAGCCCGAGGACCAGGATAAAGACGCCGACGAATGCTGCGAGCACTGCGTAGCGCCAAGGGATGGCCCACTCGATAGCCGGCTTGTAGAACCTTTGGATGAACCCGTTCAGGCCGCTGCCCACCGCTCTCTGTAAACGGGCGAAGCTTTTACTGATGAAATTTTTCGGCTTCCGGTGGACATTGAGACGGGCGAGGTGCGCCGGCAGGACGAGCTTGGACTCGATCAGGGAAAAAATCAGACAGAAGATCACCGTCGTCGCAATCTGCCCGAACACATTCCCCAATCGCCCGCTGATTTGCGTGAGCGGTAGAAATGCGGCAATGGTCGTGATGACCCCAAAAGTCGCCGGCACGACCACTTTGCTCACGCCGATGACGGTGGTCTCGATGGCGTTTTCATCGTCTTCACCCTTGGCTTCCTTTTCCGAATAGATCGACTCGCCGATGACAATCGCGTCATCGACCACGATACCCAGCACCACGAGAAAACCGAACGCGGAAATGACGTTCACCGACATATCGATGCCGGGGATAGGGAAAAGTGCCACCGCGCCCGCAAGAGAAACCGGAATGCCGATGGCGACCCAGAAGGCCAGGCGGAGGTTTAGGAAAAGCATGAGAATGCCCAGCACCAAGGCCACGCCGATCAATCCGTTTGAGCCGAGAAGGACGAGCCTGTCCTTGATATTCGTCGCTCCATCCAGCCAGCTTGCGACCCTGATCCCGTCAGGCGCATTTTTGAAATTCGCGACTGTGGCTCTGGCTTCCCGCACCGCTTTGATGATGTCGTCATTGCCTTCGGTGACGACTTTCAAGCTGGTGGTCGTCTGGCCACGGAAGCGGTTGAGAAACTTCTGATCGACGAAGCCGTCCCGGACGGTTGCGACATCTTTGACGAACAGCCTCGTCCCATCCGCATTCGTACGGACCGGGAGGTTTTCGAAATCCTTTTTGTCATAAGCCTGATCCCTGGCACGCAGGGAAATGTCACCCCGGCCCGAGCGGATGTCGCCCCCTCCGAGTTCCACTGAATTTTCGGAAACTGCGGTGGCAAGCTCTTGGAATGTAAGACCGTAGCTTCTGAGCTGCTCCTCGGAAGGCTCGATGGAAATCTCGTAATCCCGCGCGCCGATGGTCTCCACCTTTGAGATTGATGGTTGGGCGAGCAGTTGGTCGCGGAGCTCCCGTGCGGTCTCTTTTCTCGCCGTCTCATCCTCGGAGCCGTAGATTTCCACCCAGAGCACTTGGTTGTTTCGCTTGTTTTCGGTGACGACGGGCTTCTCCGCCTGTTCGGGAAGACTCGGGATCGCATCGACCTGGATTTTAATATCATCAAGCAGCTTGCTGATCGGATAATCCTCGATGGCTTTTACCGTGACGGTGGCGAGGCTATCGGTGGAGACCGAGCGGATTTCATCAATGCCCGTGACGGATTCCAAAGATTCCTCGATACGGATGGCGACGCCCCGCTCAACGTTTTCCGGGGTGCCACCGCGGATGGGCACGGTGATCGTCACCGACTCGGCCGCGAAGGCTGGAAAGCCTTCGGTGCGCACATTGAGTGCGGTGAAAACCCCCGCCGCCAGCACGGAGAGCAAGAGGATATTCGCCACTACGGAATTGGAGGCAAACCAGGTGATGAAAGGGTGCTTGTTCACTCGGAGAAGGTGGATTCAACCGCAGTTTCTGTTTGGGCCGCTTGCACTTTCATGCCATTTCTGAAATTGCTCAAGGGTCGCGAAACGACGCTCAGCTCGCCTTTTTCCACCCCGGTGGGACGGACGAATGCGTTTCCATCAAAGCTATGGAGGCGCTCCACCGCCACTTTCACCAGCTCGCTGGATTCATCCATTATCCAGAAATAGCTGTCCTTCACCAGCGCGGCCTCCTGGATCCTGTAGGAAGCGGGAATGGCTGCGGCCTCGATTCTCGCATTCGCAAAAATACCCACCGTCAAAGGCGTTTTCCCATCCGCGAAGGGCGCTGATACTTCAGCCACCGCATGAATGACCTGATTCTGGCTATCAACCGTCGGCTCAAGGCGGACCACAGCCGCCTCCCATGAGACTCCGGGTTTGAGAGGGCTGGTGAGAGTCGCCTTGGTGGGCAGCTTCACCCGGCTTAGCTGGCTGGCCGTCAGCGGAAGCCGGATCTCGACTTTTTCCGTGGAAACGAGAGTCCCGAGCGATGTCTGAGGCGATGCTTGGTTCCCCGGCGCGGCGCTGCGTGCCGTGACGACGGCGGGAAAAGGCGCGAAGACTTCGGTCCGGTCAAGATCGGCGCGGGCCTTGATGATGGTCGCTTTGACGGACTTGATGCTCGCCTGGGCTGCTGCAAGTTGGGGCTTCCTCAGGACAAAGGCCGATGCCTTGGAGAGTTCACGCCCGGAGGCTTTCCAATCGCCCGCCGCCTGTTCGGCCCGGATTTCCTCTTCCGCGAAAGTGCGTTCCGCGACGGTCAGATCCGCCTCCACACTTGCCAAGGTAGCTTGGAAATCCGTGGGATCGATTTTCACCAGGAGATGATCCGTGCCGAGTGTCTCACCCACGCGGAATTTCGGGGAAACGTAGGTGATTTTTCCGCTTACCTGCGGGGTTAGCCCGGTCTCAAAGTAGCTGGAAACAGTCCCGTAACTCAAGATGGGAGGGGAGTGGCTCTCGGAAGAAACACGTATCAACTCGACCACTGGCACCACGGGTGGCGGTTGTTTGCTTTGCGGCTCCGGCTTCAAACTGGCCAATCCTTTGAATCCAAGGAAAGCGGCCACGAGAATCGCGATTGGAATGATGATTTTGAGAGCGATTTTCATAAGAATCAGTAGGCCTTACCCAGAGCGAGGGCGAGGGCGACGCGGTTCTGGAAGCGGAGGTTCTTGAGCTGGATCAGATCTTCTTCGGAGGTGAAGCGGCGGCGCTTGGCTTCCAGCACTGTTAGAATCTCGACTAATCCAGACTCGTAATTCCGTAAATTGCGATCCTCCGCACCGCGCGCGGCGTCGAGCGCGCGGGCGGTCGCCTCCTCCTGGTTTTCTAAATACCGCTCGGACCCCAAGGCATTTTCCACCTCGCGAAACGCGTTCAGGACGGTGGAGCGGTAGTTCGCGAGCGCCTGTTTTGCACGGGCATTCGCCGCACCAAGCTCCGCCCTACGCCGCCCGCCGTCCACGATCGGAGCGCTTAAATTTGCCGCGATGGACCAGACAGTGAAATTGGAATCCGCAAGATCGCGCAAGGCCGAGGATTGCTGCCCACCGCTGCTGGTGAGCAAGAAGCTCGGGAAAAGATCGCGGTGCGCCACTTTCACATTGGCATCCGCAGCGAGGATCCTCCGGTAGGCTGAAAAAATATCCGGACGTTGTTCCAACAGGGTCGAGGGGATGCCTGATGAGACGCCGCGGGTGAGCGATGGCCAGCTTTCCGCTCTTTTGCCCGCACCCGGATAGCTGCCGATCAGGGTGGCCAAGCGACGCGCTGCCTGATCACGGGCGTTTTTTCTCTCATTGATCGAAGCCACCGCCGTTTCCACATCCGTCCGGGCAAGCTCCAACGCTCCGAAATCCGCTGTCCCCAGCTCGAAACGCCGGTTCACCAGATTGGAGGTGCTTTGGAAAGACTCGAGGCGTTGTTGGGCAAGGGCGGAAAGTTTCCCCGCAGCGACCAGATCGAACCACGCCTGTGCCGTCTGCGCCGCGATTGATTGCCTGGCGGCTTCGTAATCGCCTGCCGCCGCGTCTCTGCTGGCATCCGCCGCAGCCACTCCCGCGCGGACCCGCCCCCACACATCCACTTCCCACTGGGCATCCAGAGCGGCGCTTTGTCGATTGTTGATGATCGAGCCGAAATCGAAACCGCCTCCTGAGGAATTGCTGCGCGCGCGGCTCGCCCCGGCCCCGGCGCTCAGACTGGGGAATCGCCCGGCGCCCGCACTCCTTGTATTGAAGCCGGCTTCCTCCAGCCTTGCCGCCGCCGCCGCGATATCTGGATTGTTTGCAAGCGCGAGCCGCATCTGGCTGCGCAGATCACTGTCCTTGAAAAGGCCGCCCAGACTTTCCACGAGCTCGGGCACGGGAGCCCTGCCACTTTCATAATTTCCCCGGATGCCCAGACCCTCATCCTTGTTTGCCGTCTTCGTCTCCGGCAGCGAGGAGCAGGAAACCAGCAACAAACACAAGGAAAGAACTGAAGGAATGAAAATGAAACGAGGCATGCGAAAGTAATCGGAAAGGCATGGAACTAATCACTTCTCAACGCCGACGGCGAACCCTAAACGCGACCTGACAATTTAAAACCATTTTTTATGACCTGCGGTTTTAAGCCAATCATTGGCACGAAGCTCCATCATGGCCAGACCGCCGCGTTTCGAATATCGCGGGGCATTCTCTCAGGTCACTGCCCGTGGTGACGGGGGCAACGTGATCATCGTGGAGAAGGAAGATCATCTGTTGTTCCTGAGTGGCTTGAGTCGTGTTTGCGGGAGTCATGGCTGGCAGGTGCATGCTTGGGTGCTCATGGGAAATCAATTTCATGTGCTCCTGGAGACGCCAGAAGCCAATCCAGCATGGCTGCGAGGGCATCAGGGTTCCGTAGATCCAAAGCCAGCGCGCTTGAGAGATGGTTTTCTGAATTAGAACAAATTCCGCAGAACGGTCCGTCCCTCAGTAATGCGCATTCTGCCGGCCCTCGGACAACCATCCCACGTTCTGGAAATCCTTCACCGGAATTTCAGGTAATCCCAGAGGGGTCTGCCCATCCACCAGAAATTCCGGTTTCCAAAGCCACGGGGCCGATGGCGCTGAACCACCGGTGAAAACTACTTTTGCACCATGCGCTATTTCCCTGTTCTCCTGATACACAAAAACCTCCGCCCACGCATGCACGAAATTTTCTCCATCCTCACGGTTCTCCTGCAATCGCTCGGCAGAAATCCGCAGTCCCGCTGCTTCCAACGGCGGCTCTACCTGATAGAAAAACGGATGCCCTTTCCGCACAGGATCACTGCGGCTATCATGCTCCCTCGCCAGCGTCGCAAGCACCCCGCCTTTTTCATCGATCAACTCGACGCTGAAATCCTCCGGTAACCCATACAACGCCTCAAGGCCCCTCTCGTCATAGCGCCGCGCCGGCACCAAGGCCAGGCTATCCACCATTGATGGCTTCCCCCACATCACCTCCACCGCGAACCGCTCACCTTTCGATGGCACGCGAGTTAAGTGAATACTCGCAAATCCACCCGTCCCGCCTTGATCATCGATCGGAATGTTCGGCAAACCTTGCAACTGTGGCTTGAGTTCCGCCACTTCCTTTCCAATCTCCTTCAGCCGTTGGGAAAACATCCTCGCAAACCGCACGTCCCACGTCGTATCTTGCGCCATTCCAAGCTCAGCCATCAGCAGGAAAAGCCCAAGAAATCCACCGGCACGCAAAAGAATCACCATCTGCCAAAATCAATACCTCCCCCTCCCCCAATTGGGAACACTGAAATAAATTCCCAACAATTCCCAATTTTTCCATTACCCCAGGTTCAAGAACCCCTTAGGTTTCACCGCCCTTGCTATTCATGGTCGCCCAACTCAACAACGACCCCGAGACCATCACCCGCCGCGCCCACCTTCGGGAAAAATACATCGTCGCCCAAGCCGGCATCACCGGAGCCGACTTTGTCTGCTCAGATACCGACCGCCTCGCCTTAGTCGGTATTGAGAAAATCATCCCGCAGGAAAATGACCTCGCCGTTTCCCCGAGCTTGCAGACCTCCAGCAAGCCTCCTCCCTCTGCGGTGCTTGCAGCGAAGTCTGTCCGGGCGATATCCCCATCCCGGATCTATTGCTTCGCCTGCGGGATAAAGCCAAACGCGAAGAAGTTCCCTCCGCCGGAGCCATCCCGATGTCGCCCTTCGCCCACCTCGCCACCTCCCCCTCCTTCTGGCGCACCGCCATGACCATGAGCAAGGCCATAAACCACCTCCCTATCCAAGTGGCCCCCATCAAGCCGCTCCAAGATTGGCTCGGCCAACGCACCCTGCCAGATTCCCACGGCGGAGATTTCAGGAAATGGATGAAAACGCGCCACAAGAACTAACAGGTGAATCAAAGGTTCCCCTCAGGTGTCCCTCTTACCCCGGCCTATTACTAACACACTTGCAGTGAACGACTTGAAAACGACTGATTAATATCTTGATGGAAACGTTGGGTTTATTTACGTTGAGCTTGTGAAAAAATTATATCTTACGCTTTTCGTCGGATGCTTTGCGCAGCAGGCGATGTTTTCTCAAGAAGAGGGAACGGTGAAAATGGATATCATCACCCTAAAGATGACACCTGAGCTATCCGCACTCTTTCAAAAGCGGGTAGAAGAAGGAGGGCAAACCGCCGCCACTGCAATCGAACGATTACCAGATTTAGCGAAATCTCAAAAAATCGAGTTACTCGACCATTGGCAGACTGAAACGAAAAACTCAGAAATGACCAAACGGAGCATCTCAATCGGAAAAGACATCTCGTTGGAGGATGGCGAAAAACTGGCTTCCGGAATCAAGATCAGAATCGAGCCAACCCTCGTCTCCGGGAGTGAATTCATCAGGGCCCGTTGGGATGTCCGTTCGGAACTCCCCATCTCCGGAGATCGTGACAACTATTCACTGCATCAGAAAATCACTGGCCTGTCGGTGAAGCAAAATGAATGGGTCACGATGGGAAGTTGGCAGAGAGATCAGCAGGTTGTGATGTTTCTTGGGAAATTCAATAGCACGGATGCACCCAACAGGGCCTCCGCTCCGCAAGAGCGCTTGCTCCAGAATTCCCTTGAGTATGGCCTTTACCTTTTACCTGAAAATTCCTCAGCCCATCTATCTAGCACACAGGTATCTGGAGCCGCCGCCCGTGAATTAGTGAACAAAGGATCCCTTTTGGAAGCTGGATCCGCCACTTGTAATTCGGTGGGAAAATTTATCGTAGCTTTTGACAAGACACTTTCGCTAAAGGATCCCGGAGCCGAAAATGCACCCGGATTTACATTAGAAGCATGCGTTGATATTTCGGGCGACCTGAAAACCGCAGAGATGGGTTTCAGCGCAACATATACCCCGAAGCGAGGTGGGGCCCGGCTTTCGACAGTGAGTTACAATGACAGGTTGGAACTTACAGTGGGAGAGCTCTCCTTGGTATCTCTGAAGGCAGAGAACCATAGCCGTAAAGAAACGTTTTTTCTTGCCATTGAATTGAAATCGAAGGTTCTACAATCAAACACAAGGTAGGAGAAGCCTCTCAAAAAAAATCTACCCGCAGATGAAGCTGACTTGGAGGCCAGCCCCCCCTACCCCTAAGCTCCGTTTCACAAGAACGATTGCGTCCCAAATCCCGCGCCCAGGATCTAAGAATCACCCGGAAATCAGCCGCAATCCCGCCAACAACGAGAAGATCACCACCATCCATTCGAAGGCCGCTTGCGGCACTCGCGAGATCAACCACCTCCCGCCGAAGATCCCTAAAACCACTCCGGGCAAGAGCCTCGCATTATCCGTTAGACTCTCTGCGTTGATCAACGCCAAGCGCCCGTTCAAAGGCACCTTGATCAGATTGATCAGCAGGAAAAACCGTGCGCCTATCCCAATAAGCTCCATCTTCGGAATTTTCCGCGCCATCAGATAGAGTTGAATCACCGGTCCGGCCGCGTTGGCCAACATCGTCGAGAACCCACCCAGCACCCCGGCGCTCACCCCAAATCCTCGGGATTGTGCCAAACGATCAAAAAACAGCGGCTTCCACCTCTTCAGTGCCTGCAAGAACACCATCGCCAAAACACACACCCCGATCACCCGCCTTGCATCTTCGTTGGAAATCCGCGCAAGCATCCACCATCCAAGCCCCAAGCCCACCAGTGCCGGACCTAACAACTTCCACACAGGCCGCCATGAGCCATGCTTGATAAAAGCCGGATAGGCCATCAGATCCGCCGCAATCAACAATGGCAACGCCAAGCCCACCGATGCCTTCGCCCCATAGATCTCGGCCAGCAGGATCACCGAAACCATCGAAACTCCGTTGAAGCCCGTCTTCGAGAGACCAATGCAAAAAGCAGCCGCTAAAGCCACTGCATACACCCGGGGATCCGTTAACATTACCCCGTCCAGCCTCTGCGGATCAGCCTCGCCCGCAAGGAAAATTCGACAGGAAAATTCGCAATACGCGAGTTTCCGTTCACCCGGCGTTGATCGGATTTCATTCAGTGCGAATGGAAAATATACCCGTAAGATGCCGAAGAATGCGGACTGGAAGCCCACGCGCCCTTTTCACTCATTCAGAAATTGGATCGCCCGCACCTCTGAGCCATAATCTTCAGACCCCGGCTTGGGAGAAAATCCCACATGTCCGCCAGTCTCGGGAACTTCCAGATGCAGGAATGTACTCCTCTCGGCTTCCTCCCACGGATAACATTCCGGCCCGAGAAAAGGATCATTCGCAGCATTGAGCAACAAGCAGGGATGCGCGATTTGCGATAAAAACTGCCGACAGCTATTGCGTGCCCAATAGTCCGCCGCATCGCGGAAGCCATGCAGCGGCGCGGTGAAACGATCGTCGAATTCTTGGAACGTCCGCATCCGGTCCAGCCCGGTGCAATCGATTTCACCAGGAAACATCCGATTCTTCATCCGGATTTTCGCCCGCATCTTGATCATGAAACGCTCCATGTAGAGTTTGTTGGAAAGCCGTGCCAGCTTGCGCGACGAGGACTCCAGATCACAGGGCACCGAGATGGCCATTGCCCGATGCAAGCGCGGCGAAAGCGGAAATTTCCCCTCTCCCAAGTATTTGAGCGTCAAATTCCCGCCCAAGCTGAAGCCGATCAAATCCACCTTCGTGGCCGAATGATTGGTTAAAGCGTGCCGGATGATCGCATCAAGATCCCCGGTGGAGCCGCTGTGATACATTTGCAGCAATCGGTTTGACTCCTTGCCGCAGCCGCGGAATGTCCATGCCAGCACATCCCAGCCGTGCCGCACCAGCACCGCCGCCATCCCTTGGATATACTCCGTTTCCGCGGAAGCCTCCAGGCCGTGAGAAAGAATGGCCAGCCGCTGGCTATTCTTGCCCGACCAGCCAAGGTCGAGAAAATCCCCATCCGGCAGCTCCAAGCGTTCCTTCAAGCAACTGACTTGCGGCACCTTGCGAAACAACGCGGGCACCATCGTTTGCGAATGCCCTTCCGGCAGCCAAAATGGCGACTTGTAAAATGAGGGCTCAATCAACGGCATCGTCGCGGGAAATCATTGCAGTGCGGACAAACTATCGTCTCTCGCGGAGAAGCTCCAAAAGAATCTTTGAAAACTTGTGTTGGCGTTCGTAAAAAGCCGCTCCACTATCGGCTTGCCAACCCGAAACAGCGGGTATAACCACTCATCACTTCTTCCACCCGTTCATAATTCAATGCTCTTTTTTACTCTCTGGTGCCTCGCTGGTATTCTCGTTGGCCTCGTTTTCGCCTCATTTTTCGAGTGGACCCTCCACAAGTATGTCATGCATCGCCCGGTGGGAAAATTTCGCTATGCCTTTCAAGCGCATGCCATCGTCCATCATGGCACCTTCAAGGCGGATAAAACCTATCATTTGATCGATGAAAAGGACAGGGAGACCATCCCGATGGCCTGGTGGAACGGTCCGGTGATCATCCTCATCGGTATCACACCCTACTCCATTTTGGCGTATTTCACCGGCCAGTGGTCCTTCGCCCTCGGTGGCTTGATCGCTTTCACATCCTACTACTGTTTTTACGAATACATCCATTGGTGCATGCATCTCCCCAAGGCCCGCCGCGTGGAAAAACCTTGGTGGTTCCGCCGCCTCAATGGCCACCACCTGCTTCATCACCGCTACATGCACAAGAATTTCAACGTGGTATTGCCTGTCGTGGATCTCTGCCTCGGTACATTCATGGCACGCGCCAAGACCCACTTCAAGCAGGCCGAAGGGCCATCCGTGCCCAACATGCAACCGCACGTTTGAGCGCTCTACATTACGGACACCAAGGGTGAGGAAGATTGCTCCGCTTGAAATCCGCCGGGCAGGGTCACGCGGCCTTCAGCTGCGAGATGCATGACATCGATTCCTACGAGGCAGATATCATCCTCAGATTCATGATGTTGCGAAAACTGCCGGGATTGGTGGAGCAGTTCTCCGAGCAGCAAATCGCATGGCGTTTGTAAACGCTGCCGGACAGCCTCGCGCAGGCGCTCCCGGCCGAATGCTTCCCCAGCGGCGTTTTCCGCCTCATACAAGCCGCCGGTGAAGAGAAGAATGGCATCGTGAGCATCGAGCGGGGAATGTAATGTGGGATAGGCGGCAGTACCGCGCAAACCGAGCGGCAGGTTGCCGTGGCCAGGCACGTTGAGCCAACCCACCGTGCCTGCGTCACGCCGCAGGATCAACGCGCTGGGGTGGCCTGCGTTGGCGAAGAGAACCTCCCTCTTCGCGAGGTCCACCACGAGATAGAACGCGGTGGCGAAGGCATCGATCTTCGCCTGTTTCAGGGTTTCTGAGAGTCTCCGGTTGAGCGCACCCAGAAACTCCCCGGGTTGAGCGGCGATGGGAATGAACTGGTCCATGAGCCCGCGGGTGAGCGCACCAATCAGCGCGGCCCGCACGCCATGGCCCATCACATCGCAGATGAGCACGCCTGCCTGATGGTCAGACAGGCGCATGACGCTGAAAAAGTCGCCGCTGAGTGCCGCTGCAGACTGGTAGCAGTGGGCGAAGCGCAGGGCGATCTTGCCAGTGACGAAAAATTCCGGGTATTGCTGAGGCAACAGCGCCTGTTGGATTTCGCGGGCCATCTGGAGATCTTCCTCCAGCACCTTGTTTTTCATTTGCAGCTCTGCGGCGTGATGCTCGCGCTCGACTTTCGCCCGATGGCGCTCAATGGCGTAGTGGATGGCACGCGGCAAGAGATCATCCATCGCATGACCTTTGGGCAAATAATCCTGACCGCCTTGCCGCACGGCTTGCATCGCAACGTCGTCGTCGCCAAGTCCGCTCAGCACAATGATGGGGATCTGCGGCGCACCTTCATGCACGCGCGCGAACGTTTCCAGACCTTGGGCATCCGGCAGGCCGAGATCCAGCAGGATCACATCGAAGTCGCCGGTGTTTGCCACTAGAATGGCATTGTCCAATCGATCTGCGGTTGTCACTGCGAATCCTTCACCTGTCACCGCACCCAAGGTCGCTCGCACCAGCATCGCGTCGGTCGGGCTGTCCTCGATAAGCAAAACTCTGACCGCTTGATCATTCATGGCCAAGAATGC
Source organism: Verrucomicrobiales bacterium (assembly GCA_038221745.1). Classification (GTDB taxonomy): domain Bacteria; phylum Verrucomicrobiota; class Verrucomicrobiia; order Verrucomicrobiales; family Akkermansiaceae; genus Luteolibacter. The sequence continues at coordinate 904 of JBBRIB010000026.1, read as the reverse complement.
TAAACCGATAATCCGCCGACTTCAAATTAGAACTTCACCAAAAGAATGATTGCTGGGAAATTTTGAAAAAGCCCGCAACTGACAAGCCCTTCTTCCTGTGTGGCTGACGCGTCTCGCGGCTGTGCCATTGAATCGAATAAACCCCGCAACTGACAAGCCCTTCTTCCTATGTGGCTGACGCGTCTCGCGGCTGTGCCATTGAATCGAATAAGCCCCGCAACTGACAAGCCCTTCTTCCTGTGTGGCTGACGCGTCTCGCGGCTGTGCCATTGAATCGAATAAGCCCCGCAACTGATACCGCGCTCTTCTTCTCTCTTTACTCCGGCCCGAACAGAAACCGCTGCTCCCCACAGTCACCTCTAGTCTTCAGTCTCCTTATCTTTTCTTTGATCTCTGGATTCTGGATTCTGATCTCTGATCTCTGATCTCTGCTCTCTGCTCTCTGCTCTCTGCTCTCTGCTTTCTGATCTCTGGTCTCTGGTCTCTGGATTCTGGATTCTGGATTCTGGCCTCTCTACACCCCCTTCCTCAAATCCCTCACACTCCACAGCACACTTGCCGCGGCTTCACCTTTACCTCGCCATTTTCTCGCGCCATCCTTCCTCTTCGGCCCAAATCGTTCTCGCGATTTCTGGAATACCTCCTCCACAAACCCACGGCTCCCAATCACCGCTCCATCCGTAAAATATCTCACCCGGCAACGCAGCATTTTTCCCATCGCCACATTTCTACCGCGCTCTAATTGCGCTAACTCAACTGCTGTGACCTCTCGCTTCATCCCTTTGCGTTTCACTTTCACCTCGCGCTCACCTGTCTCTCCCACGACCTCTTCCAACTGCTCCACACCCTCCTCTAACAATAGCATCCGATACTCCTTCGCCACGCCTTCGTTCCAATACTTCGC
>JBBRIB010000025.1:0-14562 GCA_038221745.1 Verrucomicrobiales bacterium | reverse complement strand
TATCCTGCTGCCTCGCAAGTGCTGCGATCGCGCAATCATTATCCTCTCCTCGGCCGGAAATTGTCTCTGCGTTGAAACTGAACTCGGGGGATCTCGTTTCCCTTCACCCGCATCGTCAACACCGCCTCAGCCATCGTTGGCTCCTGGCTCGTTCCTGGCGGAAAATTCCCCGTCACCTTCCTTGCCGACAATACCTATTACCTCTCGGAGGAAGCAAACGATGTCCCATTCCGCTACAGTCGGAAGACTGGTGCAAACTCCATCGCACAAGTGATCGGGTATTCTCCAACCATTTCCCCTCCCTGGACTGCGGTCGTCCACGGACAGAATGGCATCACCACCACGACAATCGTGGATGCTCAGACCGAGCAGGTGACGGTTACCATTCCATCCGTGGGCGGCAAAGGCTTTGCAAGGCTCAGAGCAAGCCGTTGAAATTTCACTTAACTCCAATCACCATCCCTAACTCCCCAATCCCAAAACAATGAAAATCACACGAAGCTACCTCAAGACTCTCCATTTACTTGGACTTTCAATCGGACTCGCCAATCTCGCGAAGGCAGATCCGATCCTCGTCGATCCGGAAATCTCCATCACTGCGCCAAGCTCCATCCGCGCAGTCGTAGGCACCACGCTCGCGCCTCTGACTTTTTCCACTACCAATCTCAATCCAGGATCGAGCACCGCCTTCGGACTTTCCTTGTCCGCAGGCAGTACCGGCTCCATCAACAACCTCAAGCAGCCCGATGCCAGTGTCATTCCCGGCGTCATCCTCACGACCAGTGCGCCATTCACCAGTGTAGGCCTCCTCGCAGGAAACACCGGCACGATTTCCGCCACGCCGAACATCGCCGGAATTCTCGCCGGGCAGACCAGCACCTTCGGGCTAGCGGCCACGAATGCGGCATGGAACGCGCCCGTCACTTCCAACGCAAGCATCGACGTCGTATCCAACCGGCTCCTCACCGGGTCCGTCACGATTAACGCCGGTCGCCACATGGCGGGCCTCCAGCCCATTGGCAACATCACTCTGAACGGCGGTGCGCTAACCGGTAGCGAAGGCGCAAACATTTCCATTAACAGCGGTGGCTACGCCCAGTTAGCCAATGGTCTGCGCCTGACATCGGCTAGCAACTACACCTTCAACGGTGCGAACCAGACGCACGATCTCCAGATCTCCTACAACCGTCCGACGGGTGCTTACACCATCACCAACGAGAGCCTTCCCGGTGTTGGCGGCACAGCGGTGAATTACACGGATGCCTCCGGTGCGAGACATCAGGAATTCGGCGGTGCATGGAAAACTTCTGCGGAGTATGGGAACGTCTTTGGTGCCAAACAGGTATTCACTGAGGAAAACCGCAACGGTTGGGATGACGTATCGTCAAGCGCATGGCAGAGGCCCGGAACCAGCGGCTATTACAGCAATGATTACATCTACAATCAGGAAATCGCAGGCACCTCACAACCATCGGCCCCTACCACCCGCTACGGATCACCCTCCACATGGGAACTGGCTCGCGGTGCGGGCTCCTTGATCAACGAGCGCATCAATCCACTCATTTCTGGCGAGGTCATACAGGGCAGCAGTTTGAACTTATCAGGCGTTTCGATGACGGTCACAGGCACCGCCGTTGCAGATCGCAATATTAGAGGTGGCACCATCGATCTTGGACGCCGGATGGTAGGAGCCGCAGGCTTGACGATCAATCGCAGCGACACCGTCACGCTAAGTACCTCAGGCTCCGACGAACACCGCACCCGTCTCAATCTTCAAGCGCTCGATATGGACAATGGCAGTGGGACGACCGCCACCCATATCGGAGCTGCCGCTTTCACCGATAGCGCCCATACGGCAAGCGTGCAGTTGACAGGGAATTTCACCCTCAGCACCGCCACACAGGGAACCAATTTCCAAGGCGTTAATGCGGGGGCATCCATCAACGGTGAGGGCCTACTCGGCGAGAACAAACAAAGCAGCCTCCAACTCGGCTATAAGTGGAACAACGTAGAGAACAATCAGCTTTTCGCGCAAAACCTCCTCGTTATCGATTCAAGCACTGCGAGTGGCACCCGCTATTATGAAACTTATGCAGGTCGAGTCCATGGCACCGACACACACACCAATATCGGGTGGACGGGAAACTATGGAGTGGCAAGCGGTACCCTGGCCCCCGGAATATATGACCTCGGAAATAGCACGGTCACTGCGATTACGGAAGGTCTTGTTGGTGAAAATGCTTCAGCGACCGCTACATTCAACACCCGTTATGCATCAGTTGCTGCGGCAACCTTTACCGCATCCAATACAGGAGCTGCCAGCGGCCCGCTGGGCGAGGGCAACGTAATCACCATCCGGGATACCGGATCTGGAATCTATCAGAACAACGTATCCATTTCCAACGTAGCGCTTTCCGGTGGTGAGAATCTTGACTACCAGCTCGCCTACGGCGGGGGGAGTAACTTGATCGGCCACGGAGAGAGCCGCACATTCACCATCGACTACATCGGAAACACCAATGCCGTGCTGGCAGGTCAACTCGGCCGGGTTTCCCGCGCCGACCTCAGCATCGGTCTCTACGGCGAGGTCAACTATAGCGAGCTTGTGGCCGCTTCAGGCATTTCAGGAGGTTACACGGTCGATAACAATACTTACGGGGATTCTCTCGCAACCCAGAACTATAAACTCGAAACCCGCTTTGATGCTCCTGACTCACCCACGGGAAGTTCCTCGGTTGTTGCGGGAACAGATTTAGGAGTCAACGGACTCTCTCTCAATAACTCCAGTGCAAACACTTCCAGTCGGTTTGTTCAGAAGACACAAATGGAACTTGTCGATTCGGCTCCACTAAGTAGTGCAAAAACCGTGCAGGTGGAATTTGTAAAGCTTGAGAATGCCAGTCCTGCCGTTGTTGCAGCTTTGGAGAATACCAGTGCAAACGCCGCTTCCCTCGCAGGGATTTATGGTGGTTCAGGCAAGCCTGAATTCATCAGTGATATTGTCAATCTCACGGGTCTCGACAATGTCATGCAGGTTCTACAGATGAGCTATGATAGTACCGGCTTCAATGATGAAAGTGGAGTGCAACTTTTGTGGCAATACAACTACACGGATGCGGGTGGTGCACAAATCGCTTGGATTAATTCCGTTCTTGGAAACTCAAATGTGACCGCATTGGATCTACTTGCTGGAACTCTCACCGTCACAGGTAGTTCCGCCGCTACCATCCAGGATTATCTCACTGACATGCGTTTTGCGGGTACCTATGCTGAATATCTCGCAGACCAAGGATCACCCAATCCTGTATTGGGTGCTTGGGGTCTCGATCTAGATGCCAACAAGGTTTGGGCGGTGATCGATCACAATTCGAGTTTCGCAGTATCAATCCCCGAGCCAAGTGTCTCTCTTTTGGTTGTCTTTGGAATAGCCGGGTTCGCAGTGCGACGGTCGAGGCGCTAAGTTTGCATCAAGCATCCCTATTCAGTGATGAATCGGCGGCGAAACAGTTGGGGGCAAGGTTTCCGGAATGTGACAAATCGGGACTCTGCCTTCGGGTCCTTGGGTGTTCGTTCAGATGGTGCTGGATTATCCCATCATGCCAGCAAGTGGTTCTTGGGTTTCTTGCTGATTGGAGGAATGGTGGCGCTTGGAATTGCCTTTCGTTCAAAGTGGCTACTGCCAGAAACCATCGTGGCGGAGCTACCCCTCACAAGTGCTCTTGATGGATGGGCATCGATTCAGCAGCCCTCTGATCCCGAGGTGCAGTCGGAGGCTGTGATCAAGGCTTTATTGGAATTTATCAATGCCCCCGATCACGTCTCGCGACTGAACTGCATGTATGAGCAGGTGGATGCAATGCCTGAGCTTATAGACTACTATGGAAAGCGGGGGAACGCTCTTCCTCAGAGGGTTGTGAATCCTTCCGTTTCAGCCATCAATCTAGCAGGGAAAGAGATTCTTTTAGTATCATTTGTCGATCAGGATGCACGGGGATGGTCAGCTCCATTTGAATGGGTGCGAGGTAGTTACCGCCTTCATTGGGAAGCAATGACGGGTTATGGGGAAATTTCCTGGCAGCAGTTCTTCCAGAGCAGATCCGCCGGTAAATTTATCATGCGGGCCAAATTTTTTATCCCAGAGGAGGATTATCGCCCTTCTTCCCTCAGTAATGAAGTAGTGGTTTTATTGAGTCATCCTGAGTTGGAGAAACCAAGGACAGTTGTTGTTAGAAAGGACTCGGAAGCCTATCAGCAGCTGACTCACTATCCACGCTCACAAGATATCCCAGCCATCGTAGAGATCCACTGGCCGGTGTCTTCAAGCCAATTCCCTGAAGTCACCCGCTGGCAACAGCGTGATTGGATTCGATAGAGTTTGGCCAAGAACTCCAAAAGAAAAGCGCGCATTGGATATCCCCCCGGATCTCTCAATGCGCGCTGTTTTCTAAGCCTTCTTGCTTGGGCCTTGGTCGCTTAACTTCCCCCCGGAGATTAGACGACTCAAATGTGGCTTAGCGTGACTGCTGAGGTTCTGAAGGCACCGAAGTTCCTGTCGAACGACTAAGAAATACCTGAAAATCAGCAATGTGAAAGCATTAATTTGGCCCAAAAACGGCCAAGTAGTCCCAAAAACGGCCATAAGTCCCCCAAAATCGCGTATTTCGACTGATCGTCCGAAAAAGGCCGCGGCATTCTTAGGGTTTGATCCGCTCCAGAAGCTTGGAGAATCCTTCGGGGAGAAAAGTGGTCGGGGCGGCCAGATTCGAACTGACGACATCCGCGTCCCAAACGCGGCGCTCTACCAGGCTGAGCTACGCCCCGTGCACGGGCGGACCCTTGTTGAATCGGCGGAGGGAATCAAGGATTTCTTTAATGAAATTTCAACTTCCAGATTTTCCCGTTCTGAGATGGAGCAAATGTGGGGCTGGAACCTCGTGGCTCAGGGCTATTCGTAGCGGGCGAATTCCGGCAGCAAGACCTCGAATTTCGTGCCTTTGAGCTTGGTGCGGCTGGCGAGTGGGAAGTCAGCGGCTTGGAAGAGGAGTTTGATGATCTTGGCACCGGTGGATTTTGGATCATCAATGATGCTAATCACCTTGGCGCGGGTGACGGATTGATCGGCGGTGGAGCGAATGGGCAACCTGTCGTTGGGTGCTACCGAGGCGGCAAGAGGGGCGGGGACACTCACGGGTAAAGAGTAGGACTGCTCATCGCTGATGGTGAAAACGTGGGTGGCGAAACTGACGTTTTTACCGATATCTAACAACATCTCCGAAACCACGCCGTCCACCGGAGCGATGAGGAAGCGATTTTCATATTGGCGCTTCCAATACTCGTATTGAATTTCCTGGGTTTTCTTGAGTTCCAACTGATTTTGATAGGTCGCCTGATACATCCGCTCCATGGCTGATGCCCAGTCGAGCCGGGATTTCTCCACTTTTCTCTTGCGGACGGCCTCCTCGGTTTCTTCCCGGCTGACGGTCCATGCTTCTGCTTGCCCTTTTGCGGCGTTGAGGGCGGCTTCGGATTCGAAACTTTGTTTGGCGAGGTCGTATTGGAGCTTGGTGTTGTCCAACTCGGTGTGGCCGAGGATCTGGCCCTTTTTAACGGAATCGCCGAGTTTGACGAAAACTTCCACGAGGGTGCCAGGTGAATTCGAGCGGACTTTTTCGAGAACGCGCGAGGCTGGGGTGGATTCAAACAAAAGCGGCTCACCCGAAGCACCCGGTGCGATGGTTTGGGCAGCGAGGCCTTGGAAAAGGCCTAGGGAGAGCAAAATTAGGGGAACCGTGAGGCGGCGGGGAAAAATTTGCATGGCCGAGTTCATGTTTGGCTCTACCTTCCGGCGGAGCGGATTCTTTCAGAAGTCCGAAGGTTTTATCACCTTGGACGGCTGCGGATTGGGTTTTACCTTTGCGCCAGGCGCTGAATCACTTACCAAGTCCCCCACGCCGCATGAGAGTATTCCGCATTCTAACGATCAAAGAACTGAAAGGGTATTTCCTGACGCCCTTCGGCTGGATCGTGCTGGCATTCGTGACGATCATGCAAGGGGTCTCGCTCTCGACGGCGATGAAGGGTTTCCGCGATACGCCGGTGAAGGACAGCCTGGTCTATGTGAGTTTCCACACGCCGCTTTTCTGGTTCTACTTCCTGTTCATTTTCCCGCTGATCACGATGCGATTGTTCTCGGAAGAGGAGCGTTCGGGAACTTTGGAAACCCTGCTCACGGCTCCCGTGCGCACTTGGCAGGTGGTGTTCTCAAAATACGCGGCGGCGATGTTGTTTTACACGACGCTGTGGATTCCGGCTTTCGTGCAGTTCAAGTTGTTCGTCTGGCTCACGGATTTACCACCTGCGTGGTCGCCGGGGGCGATGGGTGGGACCTTCACGATTCTGATGTTGATGGGGGCCGCGTTCACGGCGATCGGCTGCTTGGCCTCCTCGCTCACCTCCAGCCAGATCATCGCGGGTATTTTCACAATCGGGCTGCTGGTGATTCAATATTTCCTCGGCTTCGTGACGCTTATTTGGGGTGAATCATTTCCGGGAGCGCCGTTGTTTCGCTATATCTCATCGCAAGAGCATTTGCATTACTTCGCCAACGGGTTGTTTGATTCCCGCCCGGTGGTGTATTTCCTGAGCTTGGCGATGTTTGTTCTTTTTCTAACCTATCAAGTCGTGGATTACCGCCGCTGGCGGAGCTGAAGCCGACTTCCTGCCTCATGTCTGAAGATTCTGAAGAACCAATCCCGAAACCCGCACGCCCCATGAACCGCTGGGGCTTGGGAACTCTCTCCGTCTTACAAATCGTGCTTCTCGCGATTTTCCTGCTGGCCTTGAATTATCTCGCAGCGCTGCATTTCACCCGTATCGATCTCAGCCGTGAAGCAAATTACACGCTTTCACCCTCCACCCGGAACTATCTGAAAGACCAAGCCGTTAGAGAACGCCCGCAGACGATGAAATGGATCATGGTTTTCAGCCGTTCCTCGCCATTTTACGAACGCGTGAGGACCTTGCTTGAAGAGTATGCAAGGCGCTCCAAGGGGAAGATCGAAGTGGAGATCATCGATCCTTTGCGCAGCCCGGATCGGATTCAGGAAATCACCGCGGCATACGGTCTGCTGCTGGTGAGTGATCTGATCATCATGGATGCACGGGTGGACGATTCTCCGGTGAGCCGTGAGGATGCGAGCGGGACGAAGACGCTCAATCCAAATGTGAAGATCGTTTTGGCGGATGAACTCGCAGTTTACACCGCGGCAGGCGGGAAGCGGAAAATCAGTGGCTTCCAGGGCGAGGATGTGCTCACTGCGCGGCTTGTGGAGTCCATCGAGGGACGGCCACGCAAGATGCTGTTTCTCGCCGATAAGAGCAGGATCGATGCGGATGGTGAGGACTCGCCTTGGAAGTCTCTGGAAGACAAGCTGCGCTTCCAGAACATCGAGCTGACGGCGGTGAATCTATCGGGCCTCAAGGAAATCCCGGGCGATGTGCAAGGGGTGGCTCTCGTCGCGCCCAAGTATGATCTGACCGAGGAGGAACTCGCCGTTATCGAACGCTATTGGAACAAACCTCGCGCGGCCGTTCTCGTGCTGCTCAAGCCGGGCGAGACTCCGGCGAAACTGCGGGGATTCCTGCGCAGCAATGGCGTGACTCCGCGCCGGGACCGGGTGGTGGGGCTGGACGGTAAGCGGGTGGTGACCACGGTGCGGGGAAATTTCACGGGTGGCGTGAGTTTCACGAAAGACCTGGCCGGGCAATCGATGAGATTTGAAGGGGCGAGCTCCTCATTGGAGGTGCGTGAAGGTGCGGAAGATTTGATGAACCGCCAGATCTTGGCGACCCCGTTGATTCAATCCGCGCCCGGATATTGGGGGGAAACAAAATTCGGCGATGGTAATGAGTCCTTCGATGAAAAAGAGGACAACGCCGAACCGCTCTTCCTTGCGGCGAGCGTGACGCGGGGTGCCGTCAGCGATGATCGGTTCGCGGCGGATGTCTCGCGGATGGTTGTGGTGTCCAACACGGATTTCCTGGACCCCTCGCGGCATCTTGCGGAAAACATGGATTTCCTGGCTTCTTCCGCCACTTGGTTGATGAATCGTGAGGCGCTCGCGGGGATCGGCCCACGTTCCTTGGGCACATACAAGCTACCGCTGTTAGATGCGCAGGTATCATTTATCAATCGGGTCAACCTGTTTTTCCTGCCGGCATTGCTGTCAGTAATCGCTGCTTTTGTCTGGACCTCGCGCCGTGCCTGATTGCCATGCGTTCTATCGGATTTACCCTGATTTTGTTTTTAGTCGCCCTCGTCGCAAGCGGTCTGGCGGGCTGGCGATTGACGGGGAGAGGCTTCGAAAGATTCCTCGGTGCGCCCGTGACTCCGGTGGGTGGATTGCTCTTCACATCCTTCAAGGCGGAGGATGTGAAATTCATCGAAGTCAGCCAGAGCGGTGCCTCTGCGGATTTTTCCTTAGGGCCGAATGGCTGGCAAGCGGAGAAACCTTGGGACGACCGGATGGACCCACGTGCGGCGGGAGCGATCATCGGCTTCACCCTCGGAATGAAAGTCCGGGATTATGCCAAACCTGATGAGGTCGATCTCGAAAAAGCAGGCCTGGCGGATAATGGGACAAACATCAGACTTCTCGATTCCAACCGAAATCGTCTCGCGAAGTATCGGATCGGACGGCGCACCTCGTGGATGGCACCTGCGGAAGCAGACGACGGGAAACCGGTTCCCACTGTTTTCATCCGGGTGCGTGAGCGTGAACGGGAAAACCAGGTTTATTCCTGCTCGGGCGATATCGCGCCGCTTTTCAAAGATGGCTTGAAATTTCTGCGGGACCATCGGCCGTTTTATTTCAATCCGCTCGCGCTGCAGAAGATCCGGGTTCGCTCCACAGAGGGTGAATTTCTGCTCGGGCGCGAGAATGCGAAGAGCCCGTGGCGAGTGGTGAAGCCGCTCGATTTGGCAACGGATGTGGAGGCTGTGAAGTCCCTCATCAGCGGGCTCTACGAATTGCAGGCACTGAAGATCACGGACCGCGCCACCCTCACGGTTCCGACCATGGCTCTGAGCCCCAATTCGACTGAAATCGCAATCAGTTCCTTCGGCTCGGAAGCGGAGATACGCATGGAAGTTTTACCCCCGGAGACTGCTGATTCACGCAGTGCCTTGGCGACGGTGAGTGATCGCCCGGAGACCGTTTTCGAACTGCCTCTCAAGGCGGAGCAGGGGATCGTCTCACTCGCGAATCTAACCCTCGCACTGAACGATTTACGAAACTCCACCCTTACCAACCTCAATATCCAGTCACTGCGTGCCATTTCCATTCAGCCAAGCACGGGCAAGGAAATCCTCATCAGCCGCACTCCGCCCAAGCCGTGGATGGCCACCATCGATGGCAAATCCAGCGAGGCGAACGAGGAAAGGCTGTTTGCCTTGCTCAAGGCGGCGACGGAAGCGAAGGCAACCGGCTTTGAAAGTGATGCGGCCACCGATTTCACCCCATGGGGACTGGAGCGGCCCTTCCTGAAAGTTCGTTTTCTCGGCGCTGATAATCAGGCTTTGGAACTCGCTTTTGGCATCGACTCCAAGGGCGCTTACTTTGCCAACCGCATCGGCACGCCGACGGTGGTAAAAGTGGATCAAGCCCTGATCTCATCCATCGCCGTGCGTCCTTACGAGTGGCGTCTTTCGCGGCTTTGGTCTGTTGATCGCAACCAGCTGTTCGCCCTCACGGTCGCAAAAAATGCACAAGAGCCGCTCATTTTGAAGTACTCGTCCCTCGATGATAGCTGGACGGCCCGGCAGGCTGAGAAAGACATCACCGGGGAACTCGATCCCAACCGTGCCAACTACGTCCTGGGGCTTCTCGAAGGGCTTAAAGTTTCACGCTGGCTTGCTCCAGATGATGATGGTGCAAACAACGCTCTAACAGCCCCTGTGATGACGTTCACCATCGTGGAACGAGCGACGGATGATTTCGGAGATTCCACCGGGGAAATCATCACCCGCAGCGTCCGCATTGCGCCTAATGTGCAAACGGAAAATCCCGGTTTCTATTATGGTCGTGTGGACTCGGATCCGAATCCATTTTTGCTGGATGTTGAAACCTTTAATAAACTTGCGACCGATCTGATGGATCGCCGCTAGACCATCGACATTCACCGTGCTGAGTTCTTTACGATTGATGGATTTCCGTTGTTTCAGATCGCTTGATCTGGAAGTTCCGGCGGAGGGGGGCATTCTCATCGGTGACAATGCGCAGGGAAAAACCTCGATCCTGGAAGCCCTCTGTGTCCTCGTAAGGCTGCATTCGCCGCGCAGCAACCGGATGTTGGCATTGGCGAGTTTCGGCAGCAAAGGATTCGGCATCGCCGGTGCGCCATGGGGGCAGGAACGCAAGGTCCAATACTCGCGGGATGGATTCATACTCAAAGTGGACGATGAAACGAGAGCAAGCCAAACCCGCTACCTTGAAGACGGGGGACTCGTGGTCTGGATGGGGAATGAGGATCTCGATCTGGTGCGTGGCCCCGGAGAAAGCCGCCGCCGCTATCTGGATTTCATCGGCTCTCAGATTGATGCGCCTTACCGCCGCTCATGGGCACGCTACCGCCGCGCACTCAAGGCCAAGAATCTACTGCTCAAAGAAGGTCGCCCGCGTGATGCGGAGATTCTCAGTTATGAGGAAATCATGGTGGAGCACGGCAGCATCCTGATGGAGACGCGGGCGCGGATCGTGGCCGAGCTGGGAGTCTTTGCCGCAGCAGCTCAAAAAGCGATCAGTGGCAAAGAGGAGCCACTTACCCTGCGCTATCTGCCAGCCAGTGGGCCTGATTTACGCGAGTCCATGCTTCAGGCGAAGGAGCGTGAAACCCGCATGCGGCAGTGCGTAATCGGCCCCCACCGGGATGAACTCGAACTTCGCCTCCACGGCATGCCCGCCTCGGACTTTGCCAGTGAAGGCCAGCAGCGGACACTGGCACTCGCACTCAAGCTTGCCCAAGGAAGATTGTTAGAAGAGCACAGCGGCAAGGCACCCATCTATCTGATGGACGATATCTTCGGCGAACTTGATCCCGGCCGCCGCAACGCGCTGATGGCCCACTTGCCACCGCTCGCGCAGAAATGGATCACCACCACGCATCTCGGTTGGTTAGAGGTCACTCCGGAGTTGGCAGGGCTTTCTCGTTTGCGCGTGAAAAACGGCGGGGTGGCATCCGATTAGATCCGCACGGCTTTAAGCGCGATAAAAAGTGGGAATTCCTCCGCTGCGGCATGCTCCGCCTTGCTGAAGGGGCCGGTGGCTTGCGAGCGCCGGTGGCTGTGAAGCTCTTCACAAGCGGTGACGGCAAGACCACTTGCTCCCACCGCTGTAAGGATCTGTGCCAAGGGGCGGTGATAAAACACGGTTTGTTCACCTGTTCCTTTACCGGGGTGGGTGGTGATTGGAATTTCCAGTGGAGATGTGTAGCGATCAAGGCGGCGGTATTGGATTTTCTGATCCGCATCCCAACCCCAATGGCTTTTGCGCGGGATGCGGAAACACGGATGCATTCCCACCAAGATCAAGCGACCGCCGGGCTTGAGACTGCGCGCGATGTTTTTCAGAAGGGCTGTTAGATCGGGGACGTCGTGCATGGCCATGATGCAGGTGGCTGCATCATGAGAGCCGTCCGTCCATTTTCCAGGCTTGCAGGCATCCGCGACGATGAGCGAGACCCGCGGTTCCTTGCCGTGGCGTTGCCGGGCAGATTCTATCAGGCGCGGGCTGGCATCCAGTGCGGTGATGCGCCCCACTGCGAGGTCCAACAATGGTTTGATCAGCACCCCTTGGCCGCAACACACATCAAGGATCGCCTCATTCCGCTTGGGTTCGAGAATCTTTAAAACAGCAGGTAGAATGACATTCCGGTGGTAATCCGAGCCTGTCTCGCCCACCAGCTTGTCATACCAAGCCGCCACAGGATCCCAGCCGCGATCCTGGTTGGTTTGCTGGGGCGTGCGTCTCTGGGGTGCTGCCATGCGCCCAAGCTAAATCATAACAACGGACCTCCGCAAGCCTCGTGGCGGGCTGATCGCTCACTCCGGCGCATTCGCAGTCCAGAAGGGCTGGTTATTTTTGTTGGGTTTCAGTCTTTCAAAGGCTCTGAGGTTTTCAGCAGTGACGGTTCCCACATGGCCATCGTAATAAACAACCATGGCTTTTTTATCGTGGCGGAAGGCGATTTTCCCATCGGGCGTTTTACCCTCGATCGGAGAATTTCTCCAGAGGAAACGGCCCGAATACTTTGCGATCCAATCCGTAGATGAAATGAAAGCGCAAGTCCTGGCGGGGTTGACGACCGAAGATACATAGACGCTTGATTCCGTGCTCTTCTGCCCCCAATTGTTAGCAACTTCATGATTCATCCCGTAACTGGCCTAGAGTTCGCCATGGAGATGTTTCTTCTGCCGAAAGACCTTGGGGTCCATCAAGCTGGGCGGAATATTCTGCTTTCGCAAAGCAGCGGTCTCGAGCGGGATATCACTTCCAGTGAGAAGAGCGAGATACTTTGGATTTTCGTGCCAGTGCAATTTAGGATCAGTGTTCCCCTTGTCGTCGGTGCCATAAACCGGACAATAACGTCCGTTGTTTTCTGAGGAGTAAGAAGTGTTCGCTACTTGTAATTGGCGCAATGTGCTCATTGCCCGTGAGGCATCAGCAGAGCTTCGGAAACGCCCAAATCCCATCAAGGACAAGGCGGCCAGGACGGCGATGATCACGATGACGACGAGAAGTTCCACCAGGGTGAAGCCTTTGGCTTTGATTGAATTTTTCATGGGTTTTATGAGAAATGGGAGAATGAGATTGAGTTCTTGAAGTGGACGGTTTTTCGGGCTTGTGGGGAAATCGCTCCACACACAAGCGACAATATAATATTTTTCAGAAAATAGTCTATAGGCCAATTGGCCAGGGTTGAGAGTCCTGGAAAGCACTCACTTCGGGGCTTGAGCAACCGGGATTTCCCCTCATTCCAACGGGATCACATCCACTTCCACTGCCAGCCTTTGGCCACCAGCGCCCAGCGTCACGCCGCGCAGGGGGCTGACGTCGGAGAAATCCCGGCCCCAGGCCAAGGTGATGTGTCGGTCCCCCGGGAGGAGATTGTTCGTTGGATCGGTATCGATCCAGCCGATCGCTTCACCGCAGAAAACCGCCAGCCAGGCGTGCGAGGCATCCGCACCAACAAGCCTCTGCTTGCCGGGAGGTGGCGCGGTTTCCAAGTAGCCGCTGATGTAGCGGCAGGGCAGCCCGATCGAGCGCAGGCAAGCCAACATCAAATGCGCGAAATCCTGGCAGACACCCGCGCGCTTTTTGAAAACCTCGCTCACCGGGGTGCTTACATCCGTCGCCCGTGGATCGAAACGGAAGTCTCTGAAAATTCTTTCGGTCAGGGCAAGTGTCGCCTCCAGGATCGGCCTTCCTGGTGTGAAATCCAGCCTCGCGTAGATGCCGTAGTCTTCGCCCAATGGCACCATGGGTGAAGCAAAACGAAAGGCACCTGCCTCGGAGCCCGGGGTGAGCCTTTCGATCTGGCAGGCATCCCTCACGATCTCCCAGGTGGGCGTCGCATGAGGCTCTGGCCGGGGAGTGGGAAAAACCTCGACGAGGCTGCGCGCGATCACATCGAGTTCTTCATGTTTTCCCTCCACCTCGAAGTATTGGGCGATATTGCCGTAGGCATCCAGATGCACTCCACGGCCCACCGGGCTGGGATGGATTTCAAGTTCATGCCACGGGCAGCGCTGCCCGGGAAGGGTGCGGGGTGCGAGCCTTGCCATGTGATGGGAAACGGTCACGGCACCACTATAGGTGTAGCGGGTGCGATGGATCAGGCGGTATCTCATGGGTTTTAATTCGGTTAATAAACTCGCCGCACGGAATGGCTGAAGTAGTGCTGGGTGAGAAGATCGGAAAAAACCTCCAGCGAATCAAACAGGGCTTCCAACTCCTTCGGGTCCGGGATTTCAGGCCTGGTAAACCGCTGTTCGATGGCATCGAGATGATCGCGGATCTGGGGCATCAAGCCCACCTCCGGATCTCCTGCGAATTGTGGGATCTCCAGTTTGATGATCTGCGTTTGAAAGGCCACGGCGCGGGGATTGGTCCGATCAAAAAAGATCAACTCCATCACCGGTTTGATCTCGGGACGGGAAAAATGGCGGCGCCGATAGGTCATCACGCTATCACACATTTCCAACAAAGATTCAAGAATCGGTAGATCGGGTTCGACCGATTCTGTGGAACTTTTCAACAAGGTGATACCGCCCAAGGCACGCTCGATCCGGCGTCCCACTTCGAGAAAGCGCCAGCCTTGGCCGCGCGTCATGTTCTCCGCCTGCATCCCGGCGAATGCGGCGAGGTGCAGGATCAGGCTATCGAGAGTGCGCAAGATTTCCGAGACGTTTGCTGGATTGGAAGGAGCGTGCACGATCGCTTCCAAGCGATTGAAAAAACGCCAGGTATCATCCGAGAGGCGGTCCCGCGCTGCGGCAGCATTACA